>CAXUEV010000097.1:0-6453 GCA_964250105.1 uncultured Sphingomonadaceae bacterium | reverse complement strand
CTGCGGCCCCGCCGGCCGGACGGGCGTGGCGAAGCCGCCGCTGGCGCGCTCGAACTGCCGCCCGAGCGAGCCGATCATCGCCGGCAGCTGGCCGATCGTCGACGCGCGCGCGTCGCGCATCTTGTGCTGGATCGTCGCCGCGTAGCGCGGCGCGCTCGCCGCGAGGCTCGCGACCTGCATGCCGATCACCGTCGTCAGCACGCCGATCAGGCCGAGCGCGATCAGCATCGCGAACACCACCGACGGCAGCCGCGGCAGCCGCGCGCGCTGGAGCAGGTCGACCACCGGCGCGAGGATGAACGACAGCAGCACCGCGAGCATGATCGGCACGAGCACGTCGCGCGCGAGGTACAGCCCGGCGACGGTGACCACGCCGACCGCGAGCGCGAGCAGCCCGCCGAACCCCGGCACCTCGGCCGCAGCGACTTGCGCCCTCCCCGCCGCCGGCTCCGCTTCGCTCACGGCATGTCCCTTCGACTCGGCCGCGCGACCGGATCGGCCGCGGTGGGGGCGGGTATAGCGGATGCGGGTGGGCGTGTCGTCAGTTGCGGGGGGCCCGCGATAGCGTAGTCATGTCACCGGCAGAGATGTAATTCGCGCAGTGGACAACAGGGCGGCAATCACGAGCAGGGGGTTTGAAAAAGGCATTGATCATCAGTGGCTTGAGCAAGCCATGACATCCTGACCGTTGCACGTCGCCCCATCCTGATAGATAATGAAGCGATGAAACGAGAAGTCGCCCTGTCCCGATTGAAGCCGTACGAGCACCGCTTGCGACAGCGGGGTATCAGCGCGCTTTATCTGTTCGGATCGACCGCCCGCGACGAGGCCAGCGACGAGGCCGACCTCGATCTGCTGTTTGACTATGATCCCTCAGCAAAATTCAGCCTTTTCGACCAGGCTGGCGCGATGCTGGAGCTGGCCGATGGCCTTGGCGCGAAGGTCGATCTGGTGTCACGCAACGGCTTGCGCCCGCGCGTGCGCGCCCGCGTGGAAGGCGAAATGGTTCGGGTATTCTGAATGTCGAACCTGTCGGACACGATCGACGATCTTTCATTGCTGATATCGAGGGCCGAAGAGTCGGTGAAGGACCGGACGTTCGACGATCTGACGGCGAACTCCGAAGCTTATGACGCTCTGACCTATCGCCTCGCCATGATCGGCGAAACTTGCAAAAAGCTGTCCGATGAAGTCAGGAATAGATATCCGCATCTGCCCTGGCGCGAAATGGCGACGTTTCGCAACTTCGCCAGCCACGATTATTTCGGCGTAGATGCGCATTTGGTCTGGCAGGCGGCAACGAGCTTGGAGCCCGTCAAGGCCATGGTGCGCGAAGAAACCTCCCGTCTGGAAGCAGAACGCGAGCGCAGAGAACGGGCTGCACGCGAAAGAGGCGACGATCGCGGCCGCCAAGGTCTCCGAGACGGCGTCAGGAACCTGTCCGACGATGACCACGCCGTCATATGACGACTCCGGCCGAGCGAGGCGACGAATGGCCGACCTGATCCTCACGACCTTCGCCTGGGTCCCCGAAATGCCCCGCGGCTATGTCCGCGACCTGCGCGTACGCTGGGCGCTCGAGGAGGCCGGGTTGCCGTACCGCGTCGAGGGCGTGGCGTTCGGCGATCGCGGTGCCGGTCATTTCGCGCACCAGCCGTTCGGCCAGGTGCCGTGGCTGACCGACGGCGACGTGTCGATCTTCGAGAGCGGCGCGATCCTGCTCCATCTCGGCGAGCGCAGCGGGGCGCTGATGCCGGCCGATCCGCGCGGTCGCGGCGATGTCAGGCAATGGCTGTTCGCCGCGCTCAATTCGGTCGAGATGGCGAGCCTGCCCTGGGCCCTGCTGAAGTTCGCCGGCGAGACGGACGCCGGCCCGGCGTCGACGCTGTTCGACCGGTTCCTCAAGGAGTCGCGCCTCCGGCACCTCGAGCCGGTGCTGGCGGGACGCGAATGGCTGGCCGGGCGCTTCTCCGTCGCCGACATCCTGATGGCGGACGTGCTGCGGCTCGTCGACCGGTTCGACGGGCTGGCGGACGTTCCCGCCTGCCGCAGCTATGTCGCGCGCGCCACCGCCCGCCCGGCGTTCGTCAAGGCGCATGCCGACCAGATGGCGCATTTCGCCGCGGCGGACTGAGCGGGAGCGGCACCAGCGGATCAGGCGATTTCGCGGCTTGCCAAGGCGTCGCCTGCGGTGCCAGATTTGCGCTCGCGACGACCGCACGAACGATGGAGGACATGATGGGCGAAGCCGCCGAGCCGACCTTCAGGATCACCAGCGCCGAAGGCGGCTATGAGGGGGCGTATGCCGTCGCCCTCCCGGCCGACCTCGTCGCCGAATTCGCGCCGCGGTTCCGTGCGCGGATCACGCTCGGCGCCGGCGCGGGCAAGCCGAGCCACGCCTTCGACGCGACCTGCGAGACGAGCGGCGACGGCCTGCGCGTCACCGCCGACGCGTCCGCCGCGCAGGCGCCGTTCGCGGTGGGCGACAGCACGACCTTCGACATCGACGCCTACGGGATCGACGATCCCGCGGGCACGAGCGCGTTCTGGTCGACCCCGATCGCCGAGATCGCAGGCACGTTCGGCTTCGCCGGGCGGAGCGGGTGCAGCGGCTGCTCGCGCGACCCCGGCCTCAAGCCCTATCACGGCAGCGACGACACGTGCTGGTGCTTCAGCCAGGTGGACGAAGCCTGAACGCGGCGGCGTTTCTCTGATGGCGGGACCCGGTCCGCTCTCGGCCTACTACGCCGCCGCGCTGCCTGCGCGGGCCGACCGTCGGCGGTGCAGGGTGCCGACCAGGCCGAAGCCGACGATCATCATCGCCCAGCCCGACGGTTCGGGAACGTAGCTCGCCGTCAGCATGTCGGGCGCGGTGCCGGGAAGATCGATCGTGCCGTTCATGCCCGCGCCGGCGTCGTCGAGCCCGGCGGGCAGGCCGGGGTCGATCGGCGGCGGCGGCGGGGGAGCGGCCGCGTCGAGCGCGAAGCTGAGCAGGCGCTGCGGCTGCGCGATGAACCGGGCCGAGCGCGGATCGGAGAAGATCTCCTCGTACTGGAAGCGGCTCTGCTGGCGCCCGAGCAGCCACGGGTCGGCGAGCGTCTTCTCGAAGATCGTCCACTCGCCGAAGAGGATCGGATCGAACACCAGCTGCAGCTCGGGCTGCAGCAGCATCTCGCGCTGGAGGCCGAGGCCGAGCCCCAGTCCGTAGAGGTCGATCGCGTATCTCTCGCCGGCGTCGAGCGGGATGGCGACGTTGAAGCCCTGCTGGCCGACACCGTTCAACACGGTCGCGCGGCGCTCGCCGATCCCGCCATATTCGGAATAGAGCGCGTAGATCGCGCCGGTCGAGAAGATCGACCGCTCGCTGAGCTCGACGCCGGCCTCGAGGTCGAGGTCGGAGACGGCGTCGAGCGCGGCGGCGCCGGCGCCGATGCCCGGAATCTGGCGGAGGATGCTGAGCAGGTTCAACTCGCCGCGTTGCGCGTCGATACTGCCTTCGGTCACGAGCTGGTTGCCTTCGAACTTCGCGGTCGAACTCGCCACCGGCAGGCTGTCGCCGAGCGTCGACCGCGCGAACGGACCGACCGAGACCTTGTCGGCGCTGTCGTCGACGCTCGCGTAGGTGCCCGAGCCGCCCAGGGTCAGGCCCGAGCCGCCGGCGCTGAACGAATCGGGCAGGCGCGTGTCGGCGTTGAACGACGCGTCGAACGGTCCGAGCGACGCGCTGCCATGCAGGATCGCGTCGGTCGCGTAGCTGAGCTTGCCGTTGGCCGAGAAGATCGGCGATCCGGAGAAGCCGATCGACGACTGGACGAAGACGTTCTGGCCGGCGATCGCGTGATCGGGCGCGGTGAGCCTGATGTCGAACGGCAGATAGACGTGGTAGCTGTCCTCGGCCGTCGTCGGGAAGCCGAGCCCGGCGGTCACGTCGACGCTGGCGAGGGTGAAGATCGCCTTCGCCTTCGCCTTGATCCGCGTCGTCACCTCGTGGTCGGTGCCGAAGTTGGCGAGGTTGAGCGAGCTCACGCCCGGATACGTCTCGACGACGCTCGTCTCCGCGCTCGGGCTGAACGTGAAGTCGAGCGTCCACGGGATCGACACGACCGAAGCCCGCGCCGTTCCGGCCAGAAGCACGGCAAGGCAGGCAAGCGCGATTTTGGACCGAATGATCATTGTGACTGCCCCCCGGTGTCGAACCCACGTCCGACGCCGGCCAACCCTACCGCAGGCCGATCCGGGCGCGCGTCACCCGTTCGGGGGAGGGCAGCGGGAAATCTGCACGCGCAGTGCCGCAGCCATGTCGCGCGTCGGGAAGGTCAAGCAAGGAGCATCCCTGTTCAGGCGACGCCGAGCGTTCCGCGGTCGCCGTCGCGGGGCGTGGCGCGCGCCTCGGGGGTAACGAACTCGGTCAGGTCGGCGACTTCGTAGAACGGGCGGATTTCGATCTCGCTCGGGCCGGGCATGGGGTTGGGGCAGCGCTTCGCCCAGGCGACGGCCTCGTCGATGTCTTCGACCTCCCAGATCGAAAAGCCGGCGACGAGCGCGCGGGGATCGGCGAACGGGCCGTCGACGACGGTGCGGCCGGGACCGTCGAAGGCGATGCGCCTGGCCTCGGCGCTGGGCTTGAGGCCGGCGGCGGCGACGAAGACGCCGGCCGCGACCAGCTCCTCGGTGAACCGGTCCATCGCCGCGAACGCCGCCATCGTCTCGGCCGTGGGCGGCATGCCGTTCTCGCTGTCCTCGGTGGCTTTGATGAACACCATGACTCGCATCGTCGGTCTCCTTGCGTGAATTGTTTTGCTTCTCAGTTACCCTGTTCCGCCGCCGCCTTGAGCTGGTCCGCCGCGGCGCCCCAGCCGGCTTCGAAGCCCATGGCGCGATGCTGCTCCGCCGCCTCGCGCGTCCAGTGCCGCGCGCTGGCGCGGTAGCGCGTGGCGTCGCCGTCGGGCTCGACCTCGAACACGCCGACCATGAACGGCCCCGCCGGCCGCCAGTCGCCGGTGAAGGCGTCGGTGAAGACGAAGCGCCGGTTCGGCTCGAAGGCGAGGACGACGCCTTCGTTCGGCATCTCCTCGCCGTCCGGCCCGTGCATCACGACGAGGCTGCGCCCGCCGGCGCGCCATTCGAGGATACGCGCCTCGGCGCGCCACGGCTTCGGGCAGAACCACTCCTCGAAACGCTCGGTCATCACGCGCCAGACGTGCGCGACCGGCGCGTCGATGCGGCGTTCGATGCTGAGTTCGTGGCTGTCGTCGGTCATCGCGCGTCTCCCTTGCAAAGCAATGTCACGTAGCGTTTGAGGTGCCGCACGCTCGCGCGCGCCACCTCCGCATCCCCCTGCGCCTTGGCGAGCACGAAGCCGCCCTGCAGCACGACCTGGAAGTGCAGCGCGAGCCCGCGCGCGTCGACGCCGGCGACGGCGTGCGCGGCGAGCGCTTCGGCGATGTCGGCCTCGAGCGTGGCGGCATGGCCTTCGATCGCCGCCTGCGCCGCGCGGGCGATCTTCGGGTGCGACTGGTGCACCTCCTGCGCCAGCGTGCCGGCGAGGCAGGTGAAGGCGTCGCTCGCGCCCTCGATCATCGTCTCGCGCAGGTCGAGATAGGCGAGGACCCGCGCCAGCGCGTCGGGCGCGGCATGGTAGCCGGCGGCGGCGAACAGCGGCGCGGTGACGGCGCCCCAATGCTCGGCGGCGGCGACGCCCAGCGCCTCTTTCGAGGCGAAATGGTGGAAGAAGCCGCCCTTGGTCACTTCGGCCGCGGCGCAGAGCTGGTCGATGCTGGTTGCGGCGAAGCCCTGGCGGCGGATCAGCGCGACCGCCGCGTCGAGCAGCTTGTCCCTGGTGCCGGAGGAGGTCATGCGACTCGTCATGCCGCATACATACCGACTGGTTGGTATGTCGTCAAGCGACGAAAGCTATCCGTCCGCTTCCCAGCGCGCCGCCGCGGCGTCGTCCTCGCGCCGCGCCTCGACCCAGCGTGCTTCGCCGCCGACCTCCTCGCGTTTCCACAGCGGGGCGCGGGTCTTGAGCCAGTCCATCAGGAATTCGGCGGCGGCGAAGGCGGCGGCGCGGTGGGCGGCGGCGACGGCGACGAGGACGATCGGCTCGCCGGGCAGCAGCCGGCCGATGCGGTGGACGACGGTGCCGCCGAGCAGCGGCCAGCGCGCGACGGCTTCGGCGGCGATCCGGGCCATCGCCGGCGTGGTCATCGCCGGATAATGTTCGAGCGTCATGGCGGTGAGGCCGCCGTCGCCGCGGACGAGGCCGGTGAAGCTGACGACCGCACCGATGTCGCTGCGCCCGGCCGACAGCGCGGCGATCTCAGCGCCGGCGTCGAACGGCTCGGCCTGGACGCGGACGGCGATCATCCGCCGGTCACCGGCGGGAAGACCGCGACCTCGTCGCCGTCGCCAACCGCCGCCTCGTCGCCGGCGAACGCCTGGTTGACCGCGACG
>CAXUEV010000096.1:0-6465 GCA_964250105.1 uncultured Sphingomonadaceae bacterium | reverse complement strand
CGACGCGCTGCTGCTCGCCGCCCGACAGCTGCGCCGGGCGGTGGTCGAGGCGCTCGCCGAGGCCCAGGTCGGTCAGCAGCAGCCGGGCGCGCGTCCGCGCGACCGCGGTCGGGAAGCCGCGGATCAGCTGCGGCAGGACGACGTTCTCGGCGGCCGAGAAATCGGGCAGCAGGTGGTGGAACTGGTAGACGAAGCCGAGCTTCTCGCGGCGGACGCGGGTGCGCTCGGCCGGGCCGAGCTGCTCGACGCGGATGCCGTCGATGGCGATGCCGCCGGCGAAGCCGCCCTCGAGCAGCCCGACCGCCTGGAGCAGCGTCGACTTGCCCGACCCCGACGGCCCGAGCAGCGCGACGATCTCGCCCGCGGCGACGGTCAGGTCGACGCCGCGCAGCACCGCGATCGTCACCCCGCCCTGGACGAAGCTGCGGCAGAGGTCGGTCACCTGCAGCACGTCACTCATAGCGCAGGACCGTCACTGGATCGGTGCTCGCCGCCTTCCACGCCGGGAACAGCGTCGCCAGGAAGCTCATCAGCAGCGTCAGCGCGACGATGCCGGCGACCTCGGCGGGGTCGGTCTTCGCCGGCAGGTCGGTCAGGTAGCGGACGCTCGGGTCCCACAGCTGCGCGCCGGTCACCGCCGACACGCCGGCGACGATGTCGGCGCGCCAGTGGAGCAGCGCGAAGCCGACCGCCAGCCCGAGGCCGATGCCGAGCGCGCCGATCAGCGTGCCGACGGTCATGAACACGCGCATCAGCGCGATGCGCGTCGCCCCCATCGTCCGCAGGATGGCGATGTCGCGCGTCTTGGCGCGGACCAGCATGATCAGCGACGACAAGATGTTGAACACGGCGACGAGGATGATGATCGACAGCACCCAGAACATCACCGTGCGCTCGACCACCAGCGCCTCGAACAGCGCCGAATTGGTGTCCTTCCAGCTGGCGATGACGCCCGAGCGCCCGACCCGTCCGGCGATCGGCCGCAGGATCGCGTCGACCTTGTCGGGATCGCTGGTGACGATCTCGACCATGCCGACCGCGTCGCCGAGGCGGAGCAAGGTCTGCGCGTTGGCCATCGGCATGACGACGAACGCCTTGTCATAGTCGTAGATGCCGACCTCGAACACCGCGACGATGCGGTAGGCGACGATCCGCGGCACGCTGCCGAACGGCGTGACCTGACCGTCGGGCGAGATCAGGCTGATCGTGTCGCCGACCCCCGCCCCCAGCGCCTCGGCCAGCCGCGCGCCGATCGCGACATTATTCTCGCCGGGCACGAGGTCGCCGAGGCTCCCCTTGAGGACGTTGTCGGTCATGACCTTCGTCGCGCGGATGTCGGGGATCGTCATGCCGCGGACCAGCACGCCCTCGACGCGGTTGTTGAAGCTCGCCATCAGCGGCTGCTCGATCAGCGGCGTCGCCTTGACCACGCCCGGCAAGCGGCGGACCTCGGCCGACAGCGGCTGCCAGTCGGGCAGCCGGCCACCATAGCCCTGGATGACGGCATGGCCGTTCAAGCCGAGGATGCGGTCGAACAGCTCGGCGCGGAAGCCGTTCATCACCGACATCACCGCGATCAGCGCGGCGACGCCGAGCGCCACCGCGATCAGCGAGATCGACGCGACGAGGAAGATGAAGCCCTCGCCGCGCCCCGGCAGCAGGTAGCGCGCGGCGATCATCCGCTCGTAGCGGGTGATCACGAGGCGAGGCGGGTCAGCGCCGTCTCCACCGGTATCTCCTCGCGCGCGCCGGCGCCGCGGCGCTTGAGCTCGACCGTGCCGGCGGCGACGCCCTTGGGGCCGACGACGAGCTGCCACGGCAGGCCGATCAGGTCGGCGGTGGCGAACTTGGCGCCGCCGCGCTCGTCGCGGTCGTCGTACAGCACCTCGACGTTCGCCGCGACGAGCGCGTCGTACAGCGCGTCGGCGGCGGCGGTGCAGCCGGCGTCGTCGACGCGCAGGTTGATCAGCGCGACCTTGTACGGCGCCACCGCCTCGGGCCAGACGATGCCGTCCCTGTCGTGGCCGGCCTCGACGATCGCGCCGAGCAGCCGCGACACGCCGATGCCGTAGCTGCCCATGTGCGGCGTCACCGGCTGGCCGTCGGCCCCCGTCATGCTCATGCCGAGCGCGCGCGTGTATTTCTCGCCGAAGTAGAAGATCTGCCCGACCTCGATCCCGCGCGAGGTCCGCAGCGCGTCGCCGGCGGCGGCCTCGGCGGCGGGATCGCGCTTCTCGTCGGTCGCGGCATAGTCGGCGGTGAGCTCGGCGACGTGCGCCGCGAGCGCGGCGGCGTCGCCCGACGCGACCTGCGTCGTCCGCGCCGCCTCCCAGTTGCGGTGGTAGAAGACCTCGCTCTCGCCGGTGGCGGCGAGGACGATGAACTCGTGGCTGAGGTCGCCGCCGATCGGGCCGGTGTCGGCCTGCATCGGGATCGCGTGCAGCCCCATCGCCTCGAACGTCCGCAGATAGGCGACGAACATCTGGTTGTAGCTGTGCCGCGCGGCGGCGAGGTCGAGGTCGAAGCTGTACGCGTCCTTCATCAGGAACTCGCGCCCGCGCATGACGCCGAAGCGCGGGCGGACCTCGTCGCGGAACTTCCACTGGATCTGGTAGAGGGTGCGCGGCAGGTCGCGGTAGCTGCGCGCGCCGCCGGCGAAGATCGCGGTGACGAGCTCCTCGGCGGTCGGGCTGAACAGCATCGGCCGGTCGTGGCGGTCGGTGATCCGCAGCATCTCGGGGCCATAGGCGTCGTAGCGCCCCGACGCCTGCCACAGCTCGGCCGACTGGATCGTCGGCAGCAGCAGCTCGACCGCGCCGGCGCGGTCCATCTCGGAGCGGACGATCCCCTCGATCTTGCGCAGCACGCGCAGGCCGAGCGGCAGCCACGCGTAGATGCCGGCGGCGGTCTGGCGAATCAGCCCGGCGCGCAGCATCAGCTGGTGGCTGACGACCTGCGCGTCGCCCGGCGTCTCCTTGAGCACCGGCAGGAAATAGCGGGACAGGCGCAAGATCGGGCTTTCTGACGGGGAGGCAGGCGCGGCTGTCTAGCGAACCTGTTGCAGCGGCACAACAGTTGGCCGGGAAATGTCGTCAGCCGTACATTCGCGATGACAAGTGTGACAATGCGTCCTAACCACGAATCACGTTCGCCGGCAGTCGTCGCCAGGGTTCAGGGAACAAGCGGCCGCCAAGGCCGCGGACGCGGTGTTCGAGCCGGGGGGCTTCGGACTGACACCGCGGGGTCGCAAGATAGGTCTCGTCACCGCGGACGCCCGGGTAAAGCCCGGGCGTTTTGCGTTTCCCTCACCCTCCCATCCGCCTTCGCCCGAAGTAGGGCTACAGCGGACGGGCCCCTCCCTCTCCCCAGATGGGAGAGGGGAAGTTGTCCCTCTCCCATTTGGGGAGAGGGACCGGCGGCGCAGCCGCCAGGGTGAGGGGCCTTAAACCAGCCGGCTCTGCTTGACCGCGGCGGCGATGAAGCTGGCGAACAGGGGGTGGGGGTCGAACGGCTTCGACTTGAGTTCGGGGTGGAACTGGACGCCGACGAACCACGGGTGGTCGGGGCGCTCGACGATCTCGGGCAGGACGCCGTCGGGCGACATGCCCGAGAACAGCAGCCCGCCGTCCTCGAGACGACTGCGGTAGTTGATGTTGACCTCGTAGCGGTGGCGGTGGCGCTCGGCGATCTCGGCGCGGCCGTAGATCGAGGCGGCGACGCTGTTGCCCGCGAGCCGCGCCGGGTAGCTGCCGAGCCGCATCGAGCCGCCCTTGTCGCCGTCCGCCGCGCGCGTCTCGCGCGTGCCGCGCGCGGTCGTCCATTCGGTGATCATGCCGACGACGGGGTCGTCGGTCGGGCCGAACTCGGTCGACGAGGCGGCGGCGATGCCGGCGGTGTTCCGCGCCGCCTCGATGCACGCCATCTGCATGCCGAGGCAGATGCCGAAGAACGGCACGCCGCGCTCGCGGGCGAAGCGGACGCTGGCGATCTTGCCCTCCGAGCCGCGCTCGCCGAAGCCGCCGGGGACGAGGATGCCGTGCATCGGCTCGAGCTCGGCGGCGACGTCGGCGCGCTCGAAGGCGTCGGCGTCGATCCACTTGAGCTGGACGCGCACGCGGTTGGCGATGCCGCCGTGGACCAGCGCCTCGGTCAGCGACTTGTAGGCGTCGCGCAGGCCCGTGTACTTGCCGACGATGCCGATCGTCACCCCGCCCTCGGGGTGCTGCAGCCGGTCCATGATCGTCGTCCAGCGCGCCATGTCGGGCGCCGCCGCGCCGAGCCCGAACGCCGCCAGCACCTGGTCGTCGAGGCCCGCGCGGTGGTACTGGAGCGGCACCGAATAGATGCTGTCGGCGTCGAGCGCGGGGATCACCGCCTCCTTGGGGACGTTGCAGAACAGCGCGATCTTGGCGCGGTCGCCGTCGGGCAGCGGGTGTTCGGAGCGGCAGACGAGGACGTTCGGCTGGATGCCGATGCCGCGCAGCTCGGCCACCGAATGCTGCGTCGGCTTGGTCTTGAGTTCGCCCGCCGCCGACAGGTACGGGATCAGCGTGCAGTGGATGTAGATCGCCTGGCCGCGGCCGAGATCGTTGCCGGTCTGCCGGATCGCCTCGAGGAAGGGCAGCGATTCGATGTCGCCGACGGTGCCGCCGATCTCGCACAGGACGAAGTCGAGGTCGTCGGTGTCGGCGAGTGCGAACGCCTTGATCGCGTCGGTGACGTGCGGGATGACCTGGACCGTCGCGCCGAGGAAGTCGCCGCGGCGCTCCTTGGCGATGATGTCGTAATAGACGCGCCCGCTCGTGACGTTGTCGCTCTGCCGCGAGGCGACGCCGGTGAAGCGCTCGTAGTGGCCGAGGTCGAGGTCGGTCTCGGCGCCGTCGTCGGTGACATAGACCTCGCCGTGCTGGTACGGCGACATCGTCCCCGGATCGACGTTCAGGTACGGATCGAACTTGCGGATGCGGACGCGGTAGCCGCGCGCCTGGAGCAGCGCGCCGAGCGCCGCCGCCATGAGGCCCTTGCCGAGCGACGAGACCACGCCGCCGG
This sequence comes from uncultured Sphingomonadaceae bacterium, assembly GCA_964250105.1. Classification (GTDB taxonomy): domain Bacteria; phylum Pseudomonadota; class Alphaproteobacteria; order Sphingomonadales; family Sphingomonadaceae; genus Polymorphobacter_B. The sequence goes on along the minus strand of CAXUEV010000096.1, from coordinate 1,416 downwards.
TGATGAAGATGAACCGCGCCATGGGAGGAACGGCTTAGTCGACGGGTCGCGCGAACGCCACCCCGGACAGGGTCATGCGGCGGCGTCGATCCGCGACGCGTCGCGCGTCTCGGGCAGGAGCAACGCCGCCAGCAGCGACACGCCGAGCGCGGCGGCGACGTACCAGTAGAACCACGCCTCGTGCCCCGCCGACTTGAACCATAGCGCGACATATTCGGCGGTGCCGCCGAACAGCGACACCGACACCGCGTACGGCAGGCCGACGCCGAGCGCGCGGACGTTGGCCGGGAACAGCTCGGCCTTCACCAGCCCCGAGATCGCCGTGTAGCAGCTGAGCACGGTCAGCGCGGCGACGATCAGCGCGAAGGCGGCGAGGCGGCTGGCCGCGCCGGCGAGCGCGGTCATCAGCGGCACCGTGCCGACTGCCCCGAGCAGCCCGAAGGCGATCAGCTGCGGCCGCCGGCCGATCCGGTCCGACAGCGCGCCGAACAGCGGCTGGAGCAGCAGCGTGACGAACAGGCCGGCGGCGGCGACGCGGCTCGCCTCGGGCTTCGACCAGCCGGCGGTGTTGACGAGGAACTTCTGCATGTACGTCGTGAAGGTGTAGAAGGCGAGGCTGCCGCCGGCGCCGAGCCCGACGACCAGCGCCACCTCGGCGCGGTACGCCGCCAGCCGGCGGAGAACGCCGCCGCGCTCGGCGGCGGGCACCCGGGTGAACTCCGCCGTCTCGGCGAGCGTCCGCCGCAGCCGCAGCGCGACCAGCGCGAGCAGCGCCCCGACGACGAACGGGATGCGCCAGCCCCAGGCGTGGAGGTCGTCCTCCGACAGCACCGCCTGCAGCACGAGCAGCACGCCGAGCGCCACCAGCTGGCCGCCGATCAGCGTCACATACTGGAAGCTGGCGAGGAACCCGCGGTGGCGCCGCCCCGCCATCTCGCTGAGGTAGGTCGCCGAGGCGCCGTACTCGCCGCCGACCGACAGGCCCTGGAGCAGCCGGGCGAAGACGAGCAGCGCCGGCGCGGCGACGCCGATATCGGCATAGTCCGGCGTCAGCGCGATGATGCCAGAGCCGCCGCACATCAGCAGCACCGACAGCGTCAGCGCCGCCTTGCGCCCACGGCTGTCGGCGTAGACGCCGAGCAGCCAGCCGCCGACCGGGCGCATGAGGAAGCCGGCGGCGAACACCGCCGCCGCGTTGAGCAGCTGCGCCGTCGCCGATCCCGCCGGGAAGAAGCTGTGCGCGAAGTAGAGCGAGAACGCCGAATAGACGTAGAAATCGTACCATTCGACGAGGTTGCCGACCGTCCCCCCGACGATCGACGCCGTCCGCCCCGATCCCGCCCCCCGGCGCACCCCCGCTACTTGGCGAGCGGGACGCCGTCCGCCGGCGGCACCGCCGCGGGCGGCACCGTCGCG
>CAXUEV010000095.1:0-6502 GCA_964250105.1 uncultured Sphingomonadaceae bacterium | reverse complement strand
CGAGCGCCGCCGCCGCCAGTGCTGCAAGCTGGGCTGGACGCGACATCGGCGCTGCCATGCCCGCCGCGGCCACCCCGCGCAACCTTGGCATGCGGTGCCGGCGACGGCCCGGGTGCGGACCGCGACCGGTGCCACGTTCGTGCGATCCCCGTGCCGCGGACGTGCCGGGCTTGACCCGCGGCGCCAAATCGCCAGAACGTGAATTGGCGGATAGGTGGCCGAGTGGTTTAAGGCAGCGGTCTTGAAAACCGCCGTGGGCGAAAGCCCATCGTGGGTTCGAATCCCACCCTATCCTCAGTCACTTAGGGCAAGGCGGCGTCCCCTGCCGCGGCACCCGCGGCACGACGTTGCCGCACTGGTAGACCGACCCCCCGGCGATGTTGAGCTGCGCGACATGAATGTAATTCGGTAACGAGTCCACAGTGTTATCGCGCACCGTGCAGGCTCTGCATGCAGTAACCGAGATGCCCGGACCGACCGTGATCAGCACGCTGGTCCCCCGGATCGTCACCCGATCGAACCCCCCGTCGTTGACCCCGTCGCGCGTATGATTGAACAGGCTGATCCCCTGCATTCCCCCGACCGCACTGTTGTTGGTGATCGTGATATCGGCTGTCGGCGGCACAGTCGGCCGCGACCACAGCTGAATACAGTCGGGGTGATTACCCGGTTTGATCAAGAAATCGGTGCACGCATTACGGTCGATCACGATATTGCGCGACAGCGATACATCGATGCCATCGGAGCTCATCTGGCTCAGCCAGTTCCCGGTAATGCGCCCGCCATTGACCTTGTCGAAGCCGACGCCCAAGCGGAAGTTCTTAAAGCGCACCCCGTACACCGTTATCGCGCTGCTGCCGTGGTTCGCCGTGAACCCATAACCCGTCGGACTGCCCTTGGCGTCGTTGACGCCCGTCATCGTCCCGCCGTGCCACGTGATCCCCGACGACGCGCCGATCGCGACGCCCGCCATGTCGGCGAGGGTGGCGTCGACGGTGATCGGCGGATCCCATTTCTTTCCGGCGATGTTAAGTTGGGGATATCTGCCGGCGGCGAGCGTTATCGTGTCGCCGGGCTTGGCGGTGTTGACGACGCTTTTCAGGTTGGTGGGATTGGCAGCGAGCATCGCCAGTGCCAGTAGGATCATAATGCCACTCCAGCTCAAGGACGTAAGCCTTTAACGGAGCGACAGCTCAAGACTTTAGATTTGTGATCCCGGCCCGAACATGCCTAATGGAGAATGACAATGTCAGCGCCTGTGATCGTCGCGGTTAGTGCCGCTCTATTTCTGGCGGTTGCCGGCGGTCTGCTGACGAGCATCGGCGACTGGTATCGTAACTTGCGCAAGCCGCGGTGGAATCCGCCCGACTGGGCGTTCGGGCCGGCGTGGACGATCATCCTCGGGCTGTGGGCGTGGAGCGGCGTGCTCGCGTGGGACAATACAGCGACAGTATCCGATCGCTGGGTCGTCGGCGGGTTGTACGCTTTCAACGCCGTCTGCCACTTGCTCTGGAGCCCGTTGTTCTTCCGCCTCAGACGACCCGACTGGGCGGCGGTCGAAGTCGTCTTCCTCTGGTCGTCGTTACTTGCCCTGTTGGTGTTCGTCAGGCCGTATTCACCGCTCGCGACTTGGATGATCGTGCCCTATTTCATCTGGGTCAGCTTCGCCGCGTGCCTGAACATCGCCATCGTCCGGCTCAACCGGCCGTTCGCCTGACCGGCACACGCGCGGCACGAGCCGCGGTTCGATGGTGGCACACCGCCGGGATCGCCCCGACGCGGCTACGCCACGGCCGCGGCCCGTACGCGGGTCACTTCTTGCCGATGCTGCCGAACCCCGAGAAGCGCTTGTTGAAGCGCGCGACCTGGCCGCCGGCGTCGAGCATCTTGCCGGCGCCGCCGATCCACGCCGGGTGCGACGTCGGGTCGATGTCGAGCGCCATCGTGTCGCCGGCCTTGCCCCAGGTCGAACGCGTCTCGAAGACGCTGCCGTCGGTCATCTGGACCTTGATCGTGTGATATTCGGGGTGGATGCCCTGCTTCATGTCGTCGGTCCTCGCGGAAGCGGCTGGTTCCGACCAGCCAAAATCGAGCGGCGCGTATAGGCGGGCACCGCCGGCGTGACAAGCGTCAGTCGATCTTCAGCCGGACGAAGGCCATTGCCCCGCCGGGGTCGCCGCCATAGGCGCGGTCGAGGCCGCCCGGGAGGATGTTGACCGCGTACAGGCCGCCGACGCCGAACGCGACATGGCGCGCAATAGCGAAATCGCGGATCGCGCCGACCGATGCCTTGCCGACGGTATAGGCCACCCCGTGCCCGGCGGCGAGCTCGTCGTTCCGCGTCCGCTCGGCGCGGGCGAAGACGGTCCATGCCGGGCTCGGCTTGACCGCGGTCTCGAGGACGAAGGCGTCGAGCCGGCGGCCGTCGTGCGACCGGCGTCCCCAGGCCGCGGTCGTCGACCACCAGCCGGCGTCGCCAACCTTGCGCGTATAGATCGCGCTCGCCGACCATTTCGTCTGGTCGGCGTCGGGTTCGAGCTGTTCGGGACTGACCTGCCGCGCCCACGACGCCTGCAGCGACAGCGTGTCGGTCGGGTTCCACGACACGCGCGCGGCGGTCGAATCGAGCGCGCCGGTCTCGATGTCGTAGCGGCGCTGGTCGGGCTCGCGGCCGCGGAAGCGCGACGCCTCGACCTTGACCCGACCATGGACCCAGCCGGCGGTCACGACGCCGAAGGTGATATGCGTCGAATCGAGCCAGTGGTGGCTGATCGGCGCCTCGGGCGAATCGAGAATCGACTGGCGGTGCATGAACGCCGGCGGCCCGAACGCCGGCTCGCCGGGCAGGCCGGCGTAGACGAAGACGCTGTCGGTGTCGGACACGGCATGGCGGTAGCTCGCCGACAGCTCCATGAACAGGTCGTGCGGATGCTGGCGATCGACGAGCGGGGTGACGCCGTCGGCGGTCTCGCCCGTCGCCAGCAGCAACGGATAGCCGTCGCGGCCCATCAGCGGATCGGGGCTCAGCATGGCGCGGAACTGGAGCGCATCGCCGCCGAGGTCGCGCTTGGCCATGGCCATGACCATCCCCTGCGGAAACGCCTCGGCGTCGCCGCGCGGTCCGTGCTGGTCGTCGTAGACGCCGTTGAGCAGCGCATGGACCATGACCGACCACTTGCCCGCCGCCAGCGCGATGCCGGCATGCTCGGACGTATCGGGCTGCCACGACGTGCCCGAGGCGTCGCGGGTCATCGGATAGCCTCCAAGTGCGCCGGTCATGGCCATGCCGGCATGCATGTCCATACCGGGCATGTCCTGCCCCAGCGCCGGCGCGGCGGCGAGCGCCAGCCCGGCTGCGACCAGAACCCGGTTCATCGGCTGCTCCGTTCGAGCAGCTGGATCAGCTCGGCGGCCTTGCGGCGCTGGTCGGCGGCGTCGCCGCTGACGATCGCGCCTTCGATGCAATGGCCGAGATGATCCCGGAGCATCTCGGTCTCGACCTTGGCGAGTGCGGCGCGAACCGCCTGAAGCTGGGTCAGCACCTCGATGCAGTAGCGATCATCCTCGATCATCCGCACGATCCCGCGGACCTGGCCGTCGATACGCTTCAACCGGTTGAGGAGCCGGGGCTTGTCGCTGCGCTGCATCGCGCCTTCCTAATACCCCCCATGGGTATGTGCAAGCGCCGGGGTTGAGCCGCCGGGTCGCCCCGCCTATACCGCCGCCATGCCCCACAGCATCGGCACTCCCCTCGCGGCGACGCCCGAGACGCGGCGCAACGCGACGGCGATGGGCGAACTCGTCGCCGATCTCGCCGCGCTCGTCGCGACGATCGCCGAGGGCGGGCCGGCGGCGTCGCGCGCGCGCCACGTCGCCCGCGGCAAATGGCTTGCCCGCCAGCGCGTCGAGCGGCTGCTCGACCCCGGCAGCGCCTTTCTCGAAATCGGCCAGCTCGCGGCGCACGGCGTCTACGACGACGACGTGCCCGGCGCGGGCATGATCGCCGGGGTCGGGCAGATCGCCGGGCGGCTGTGCGTCGTCGTCGCCAACGACCCGACGGTCAAGGGCGGCAGCTATTACCCGCTGACGGTCAAGAAGCATCTACGCGCGCAGGAGATCGCCGCGCAGAACCGGCTGCCGTGCGTCTATCTCGTCGACAGCGGCGGCGCCAACCTGCCGCGGCAGGACGAGGTGTTCCCCGACCGCGAGCATTTCGGCCGCATCTTCTTCAACCAGGCGAACATGTCGGCGCAAGGCATTGGCCAGATTGCCGTCGTCATGGGCAGCTGCACCGCCGGCGGCGCCTATGTGCCGGCGATGTCGGACGAGAGCATCATCGTCCGCGACCAGGGCACGATCTTCCTCGCCGGGCCGCCGCTGGTCAAGGCGGCGACCGGGGAGGAAGTCAGCGCCGAGGACCTCGGCGGCGGCGACGTCCACGCGCGGCTGTCGGGCGTCGTCGACCATCTCGCCGACGACGACGCGCACGCGCTCGAACTCGCGCGCGGGATCGTCGCCACCCTGCCGGCGGCGCCCGCGGTGCCCGCCCGGACGCCGCTGCCGCCGCGCTTCGCGGCGAGCGACCTCCACGGCCTGATCCCGACCGACACGCGCCAGCCGCAGGATGCGCGCGAGATCGTCGCGCGGATCGTCGACGACAGCCGCCTCGACGAGTTCAAGGCGCTGTACGGCGAGACGCTCGTCACCGGGTTCGCGCAGATCGAAGGCATGGCGGTCGGGATCGTCGCCAACAACGGCATCCTGTTCTCCGAGAGCGCGCAGAAGGGCGCGCACTTCATCGAACTCTGCTGCCAGCGGCGCGTGCCGCTGCTGTTCCTCCAGAACATCAGCGGCTTCATGGTCGGCCGCAAGTACGAGAACGAAGGCATCGCCAAACATGGCGCGAAGATGGTCACCGCCGTCGCCTGCGCCGCGGTGCCGAAGATCACCGTCGTCACCGGCGGCAGCTTCGGCGCGGGCAACTACGGCATGTGCGGCCGCGCCTTCGCGCCGCGCTTCCTGTGGATGTGGCCGAACGCGAGGATCAGCGTCATGGGCGGCGAGCAGGCGGCGAGCGTGCTGGCGACGGTCAAGACCGGCGGCTTTCGCAACGCTGCCGAGGAGGCGGCGTTCAAGGCGCCGATCCGCGACCGCTACGAACGCGAGGGCCATCCGTACTATGCCAGCGCGCGGCTGTGGGACGACGGCGTCATCGACCCCGCGGATACGCGGCGTGTCGTGGCGCTGAGCCTCGCGGCGAGCCTGCAGGCACCGATCGGGGAAACGCGCTTCGGCACGTTCCGGATGTGATGGTGGGTCTAGATCGCCATCGCCGAGATCAGACCGAAATGCTCGACGAACGGGTCGAAGTCGCGGTCGCTGTACAGCAGGGCATGCCCGTCCTCGATGCACCGCGTCGCGAGCAGCGTGTCGATCGTCTTGCGGACGGTGATGCCGCGCGCGCGGAGGAAGCGGTAGTTGCTCGCCGCCTGCACGGCAATGACCGGGCCGCCGACGGTGATCGTCGGCAGGGCGTTGAGGCGGATGCGCGTCTGCTCGTACTCCCGCTGATGTCTGATTCCCTGCAGAACTTCGGTCAGCGTCAGATCGGCGATGGCAATACCGCGATTGTGGAGCAGCAGCGTCTTCAGCCGGGCAGCTTCTGGACCGGCGCGATCGTTGAGCGCGTCGATCCAGACTCCGGCATCGGCCAGGATCACCGGACCTTGTCAGTCCGCATGTCCTCGAGATCGCCTTCCCACTTCACCTTTCCCATCAGCCCGATGATCTTGCGCTGCTCGTGGAGTTGGAGCAGGCCCCGTAAGCCCTCCTCAACGACCTCGCGCTTCGTCCGCAGCCCGGTCGCCTTAAGCGCATCACGCATCAATTTGTCGTCGATCTCGATGTTGGTTCGCATCGTGTGTACTCCTCATCGCAGATATACACACCAGCGCGTTGCGAGGCAAGCATGACCTTGCTCGTCGACACCAGCGGCGGGGTCGCCCGCGTGACGCTCGACCGGCCCGACATGCGCAACGCGTTCGACGAGGGACTGATCGCCGCGCTGGGCGCGACCTTCGCGCGCTTCCACGCCGATCCGCCGCGGGCGGTGGTGCTGGCGGGCAGCGGGCCGAGCTTCTGCGCCGGGGCCGATGTCGCGTGGATGGAACGCGCCGGCGGGTGGAGCGAGGCGGAGAACCGCGCCGATGCGCTGCGCCTGTCGGACATGCTCGACACGATCGACCGCTGCCCGTGCCCTGTAATTGCGGTCGCGCACGGCAATGTGCTCGGTGGCGGCGTCGGGCTGGTCGCGGTCGCCGACATGGTCGTCGCGCATCCGCAGGCGCGCTTCGGCCTGAGCGAGGTGCGTCTCGGGCTGACGCCGGCGACGATCTCGCCGTTCGTGCTGCGCGCGATCGGCGCACGCGCGGCGCGGCGCTGGTTCCTGACCGCGGAGACCTTCGCCGCCGGCGACGCGCTCGCCATGGGGCTGGTCCACGTC
>CAXUEV010000094.1:0-6517 GCA_964250105.1 uncultured Sphingomonadaceae bacterium | reverse complement strand
GGTCGAGGTCATCCCCGGCGTCTCCGCCGCGCTCGGCTGCGCGGCCGAGGCGATGCTCCCCCTCACCCATCGCGACTGGTCCAGCGCGGTCAGCTTCGTCGCGGGCCAGTGCAAGGGCCTCTCCGATCAGGACTGGTCGGGGCTGGCCGGCAAGGGCCGCACGCTCGTCATCTACATGGGCGTCGCGTCCGGCGGCTGCATCGCCGACAAGCTGATGGCGGACGGCCTCGCGCCCGAACTGCCCGTCGCGGTGCTGGAGCGCGGCACGCTCCCCGGCAGCCGCGCGATGCGCACCGTGCTCGCCGATCTCGGCGGGCTGATCGAGCGCGAGGCGGTGAAGAGCCCCGCGATCATCGTCGTCGGCGAAGTCGTGCTGCTGTCGGATGCGGAGAACCGCCTCAAGGCGTTCGCGTCGCGCGCCGCCGAGATGGTGTCGTGAAACTCCTCACCGGTAACGATCTCGAAACCGGCGACGTGATCTGGTGGACGGGCAGCGACTGGTCGCGCCACGTCGCCGACGCGGTCGATGTCGCGACGCAGGGCGAGGCGATCGCCGCGCGCGAGGATGCCGCCCGCCGCGTCAACGCCCCCTACGTCATCGACGCCACCGCCACCCCGCAAGGCCCCCGCCCCGCCCACATCAAGGACCGCATCCGCGCGGCGGGCCCGACGGTGCGCCCCGACCTCGGGGTCAAGCCGGCGGACGCCGCCCGCGGGGATTGGGTGATATGAGGTCCTTCGAGACGGGCCTTCGCCTTCGCTCAGTCCCTCCTCAGGATGAGCGGACGCGCTCCAACACCGCTCATCCTGAGGAGCCATTGAGCTTGTCGAAATGGCGTCTCGAAGGATCGGCAACCAGCCATGTATAGATACGACACCTACGATCAGGCGCTCGTCGACGCCCGCGTCGGCGAGTTCCGCGATCAGGTCGCGCGCCGCCTGTCGGGCGAACTGACCGAGGACCAGTTCAAGCCGCTACGGCTGATGAACGGGCTCTACCTCCAGCTCCACGCCTATATGCTGCGCGTCGCGGTGCCCTACGGCACGCTGTCGGGGCGGCAGATGCGGATGCTCGCGCATCTCGCGCGGCGCTACGACCGCGGCTACGGCCATTTCACGACGCGGCAGAACATCCAGTACAACTGGGTCAGGCTCGCCGACGCGCCCGACATCCTCGCCGAGCTGGCGACGGTCGAGATGCACGCGATCCAGACGAGCGGCAACTGCATCCGCAACATCAGCTCGGACCAGTTCGCCGGCGCCGCCGCCGCCGAGGTCGCCGATCCGCGCCCCTACGCCGAGCTGCTGCGGCAATGGTCGAGCTTCCATCCCGAGTTCAGCTACCTGCCGCGCAAGTTCAAGATCGCCGTGACCGCGAGCGACACCGACCGCGCCGCGATCCAGCTCCACGACATCGGGCTGCAGCTCGTCCGCCAGGACGGCGAGCTCGGCTTCAAGGTGTTCGTCGGCGGCGGCATGGGGCGGACGCCGATGATCGCGCCGCTCATCCGCGATTTCATCGGCGTCGATCGCTTCGTCAGCTATCTGGAAGCGTGCCTGCGCGTCTACAATCGCTACGGCCGGCGCGACAATATCTACAAGGCGCGGATCAAGATCCTCGTCCACGAGATCGGCGCCGCCGAGTTCACCCGCCAGGTCGAGGCCGAATGGGCGATCGTCGAGCCGCTCGCGCTCGATCCGCCGCCGGCCGAGCTCGACCGCATCGTCGCCCAGTTCGGCGAGCCCGCCTACGACGCCGCCGCGCCGGCGACGGTCGACCGCACCGATTCCGACTTCGCGGCGTGGCTCGACCAGAACGTCCATCCGCACAAGATGCCGGGCTACGGCATCGCCACGATCAGCCTGAAGCCGGTCGGCGGCATCCCCGGCGACGCCACCGCGGCGCAGATGGACCTGATCGCCGACCTCGCCGAGCGCTACGCCCACGACGAGATCCGCGTCACCCACGCGCAGAACCTCGTCCTCGCGCACGTCCGCAAGGCCGACCTGTACGCGCTGTGGACCGCGCTCGCCGGGGCGGGGCTGGCGACGCCGAACCTCGACCTCGTCACCGACATCATCGCCTGCCCGGGGCTCGACTATTGCGCGCTGGCCAACGCGCGCTCGATCCCGGTCGCGCAGGAGATCGCGCGGCGCTTCGCCGACCTCGACCGCCAGCACGACATCGGCGAGCTCAAGATCAAGATCTCGGGCTGCATCAACGCCTGCGGCCATCACCACGCCGGCCATATCGGCATCCTCGGCGTCGACCGGAAGGGCGAGGAGGCGTACCAGCTGTCGCTCGGCGGCTCGGGCGCCGAGGACGCAAGCCTGGCTGCGATCATCGGCCCCGGCTTCTCCGAGGCGGGCGTCGTCGACGCGGTCGAGAAGGTCATCGAGACGTACCGCCGCCTCCGCCTCGCCCCCGACGAGCGTTTCCTCGACGCCTATCGCCGCCTCGGCGCGCGCCCGTTCAAGGACGCAGTCTATCCCGCGAAGGTCGCGGCATGACCGTGATTGAGGACCAGAGCCCGGTCGCGGGCGCGCCGCCGCCGCCCGAGACCGACGCGGCGACGCCGGTGCTGAGCTTCGGCGAGCGACCGGCCTATGCCGGGCCGGTCGTCGCGCTCGCCGCCTACGGCCCGGCCGCCAACACCGCCGCGGTACGGATCGAGGCGGGCGAGGACGCGCGCGCGCTGCTGCCGCATCTCGCACGCCTGCGCCTGGTCGAGATCGCCTTTCCCAGATACCGCGACGGCCGCGGCTATTCGTCGGCGCGCATCCTGCGCGAGGCCGGGTTCGCCGGCGAGCTCCGCGCCGTCGGCGACGTGCTGGTCGACCAGCTGCCGCTGATGCGCCGCGTCGGCTTCGACAGCTTCGCCTGCCGCCAGCCGCTCGACCCGGCCGCAGTCGAGCGCGCGCTCGGCCGTTATCCGTTCGACTATCAGAAAGCCGCCGACGGCCGTCGGCCGGTGTGGGAGCTCCGGCATGGGTAGCGTCGCGCGCGTCCCCGACATCATCGACGTCGCCCCGGCGTTCACCCCCGACGAGGTGGCGGCGCTCAACCGCCGCTTCGACGGCGTCGACACCGCGGCGATGCTGCGCGAGCTGCTGACCGGCGAGCTCGCCGGGCGGGTCGCGGCGGTGTCGTCGTTCGGCACCGAATCGGCGGTGCTGCTCCACCTCGTCGCCAGCATCGACAAGGCGGTGCCGGTGATCTTCGTCAACACGCAGAAGATGTTCGGCGAGACGCTGGCGTACCGCGACGAGCTCGCCGAGAGGCTCGGGCTGATCGAGCTGCGCGTCCACCGCCCCGATCCGCTGCGGCTGGCGGCGCGCGACGCGACGAGCCTGCGCTGGAGCTTCGACCCCGACGGCTGCTGCGAGATCCGCAAGGTCGAGCCGCTGCGTCGCGCGCTCGCCGGCTTCGACGCGTGGATGTCGGGGCGCAAGGGCTTCCAGGGCACGACCCGAGCCATGCTGCCGCGGTTCGAGCTCGACGAGGGCAAGCTCAAGATCAACCCGCTCGCCGACTGGGACAAGCCGCGCCTCGACGCCTATTTCGCCGCCGCCGACCTGCCGCGCCACCCGCTCGAGGCCGCCGGCTTCCCGTCGATCGGCTGCGTGCCGTGCACCAGCCGCGTCCAGCCCGGCGAGGACCCGCGCGCCGGCCGCTGGCGCGGCTGGGACAAGACCGAGTGCGGCATCCACGATCCGGCGTTCTGACGCCGATCGCCATGCAGCCGTCCGGGCACTACGAAGACCAGTATCTCGCCCTCCTCCGCCGGACGTGGGAGGAGGGCGACGAGCGCATCGACCGCACCGGCGTCGGCACGCGGTCGCTGTTCGGCGCGACGATGCGCTTCTCGCTCGCGGGAGACGCGGTGCCGCTGCTGACGACCAAGCGCGTCGCGTGGAAGACGGCGACGCGCGAGCTGCTGTGGTTCCTCACCGGCGCGACCAACATCCGCGACCTCGTCGCGCAGGGCGTCCATATCTGGACCGACTGGCCGCTCGCGCGCTACCGCGCCCATGCCGGCGCGGCGGTGACGCGCGACGACTTCGAGGCGCGGATCGTCGCCGACGCCGACTTCGCGCGCGAATGGGGCGACCTCGGCCCGGTCTACGGCCGGCAGTGGGTCGACTGGCCGGTGTTCGCGCCCGTCGCCGGCGACGGCGCGCTGTTCCGCCGCGCGCCCGGCATCAACCAGATCGCGCGGCTGGTCGACAGCTTGCGCGCCGATCCGGGGTCGCGGCGGCATATCTTCACCGGCTGGAACGTCGCCGAGCTGCCGGCGATGGCGCTGCCGCCGTGCCACATGACCTATCAGTATCATGTCGCCGGCGGCCGCCTGTCGGGCATGCTGTGGCAGCGGTCGTGCGACCTCGGGCTCGGCTTCGCCTTCAACGTCTTCTCGGCGGCGCTGCTGATCCGCATGCTCGCGCAGCAGTGCGACCTCGCGCCGGGCGAGCTGGTGTGGAGCGTCGGCGACGCGCACGTCTATCTGAACCACGGCCATCTCGTCGCCGAGCAGCTCGCGCGCACGCCCCGCGGCCAGCCGAAGCTGCGGCTGCACAGGCGGCCGTCGATCTTCGACTATCGGCTGGAGGACGTCGAGGTCTACGACTACGCCCCCGCCGCGGCGATCGCCGCGCCCGTCGCGGTGTGACCCGCCGCTCCCACGACGCCCGATTGAATCGACGCCGCCGCCGCGCTATCGGGCGAGTGTACGGAGTCGCGCAATCGGGGTAAAAACCCCGGGGTCCAGGGGAGACAGGATCATGATCAAGCAGCTCGTCAACCGCGTCGCCGTCGCGGCGCTCGTCGCCTCGATCGCCAGCGGTGCGGCCGCCGCCGGCTATGTCGGCTCGGTCGTCGCGTCGAACCTCAACAACCCGCGCGGCCTGGCGTTCGACGCCGACGGCGCGCTCTATGTCGCCGAATCGGGCTATTACAGCGGGACGCCCGGACCGGGGCTGGTCGCGTCGAACATGGAATTCGAGGAATATCAGCCGACCGCGTCGATCACGCGCGTCGCCGGCGGTGTCCAGCAGCGTATCGTCACCGGGCTGTCGGCGCTGGTCAATCCGCTGACCGGCGGCGCCACCGGGCCGCAGGACATCGCCTTCGGCGCCGACGGGACGGGCTATGTCCTGTTCGGGCTCGGCACGCCGCCCGCCGCGCGCACCGCCGAGCTCGCCGCGGCACCCGGCGCGAGCGACCTCGGGCATGTCTTCAGCTTCACCGGCGGCACGCTGACCGACGTCGCCGACATCAGCGCGGTCGAGGCGGCGAACGACGCCGACGGCGACGGTCCCGACAGCAATCCCTATCATCTCGCCGTCGGCCCGACGGGCAATCTGCTCGTCACCGACGCCGGGGCCAACACGCTGGTCAACGTCGCACCCGGCGGCGCGGTCTCGCTCGCGGCGGTCTTCGCGCCGCGCGACATCGGCGGCGGCTTCCCCAGCCAGGCGGTGCCGACCGGCGTCGCCGTCGGTCCCGACGGCCTGACCTATGTCGCCCAGCTGACCGGCTATCCGTTCTCGCCCGGCGGCGCGAACATCTACCGCGTCGCCGCCGACGGCACGGTCGACACCTATCTGTCGGGCTTTACCGACATCGGCGACATCGCCTTCGGCGCCGACGGCAGCCTCTACGTCCTCGAGGTCGACGCCGACGGCCTCGCCAACGCGACTCCCGGCGGCGCGGTGATCCGGGTCGGCACCGATGGCAGCCGCCGGACGATCTTCGCCAAGGGCCTGATCCTCCCGACCGGGCTCGAAGTCGGCCCCGACGACGCGCTCTACGTGACCAACTTCACCGGCTCGCCCGGCATCGGCCAGGTCCTGCGCATCGCCGCCGTGCCCGAACCGGCGAGCTGGGCGCTGATGATCGCCGGCTTCGGCCTCGTCGGCGGCGCGTTGCGCCGCAGCGGCATGACGCGTGCCGTCTGACGCCCGGAACGACGATGGACCGACAAGGCCGCGTTGAACCACGCCGGATTCGAGCGTATGACGGTCGTGCGGAGTGTCGCGATATCGGGGCACCCACCTGGGCTCGGGATGTGATGGCGTCCCGAGCCCAAACTGTGAAAAGGGCCGGCGGTGATGGCCGCCGGCCCCCCCGGTCAGCCCTTGCGGGCGAGCTCGATGATTTTAAGCATCAAGCCGGCGAACGCGATGACAAGCATCGCGACGCCGATGACCAGTGTTGCGGAGTTGATCGTCACAATATCGTTTCACCTCCTCTGACGGCGGGATTGCGGCGTCTCGCTGATGGCGATGGCCGCGGCCGTCGCGCCTGTTTGCCGTAGGCGGGGAACGGGACACAAGCGAAGCGCGACGGGCGTCCGCTTGGCGATACGGCGGCGGTCCGGCTATGGTCGCCTCCGCTGTCGCCCGGGAGAGCCGCCATGATCCGCTCGTTGCTGCTCGCCGCCCTGCTCGCCGTGCCTGCCGCCGCCGGCACGCCGATGGCGGCGAAGCTCGCCGCGCCCGCCGCCGCCGACGCGCG
>CAXUEV010000093.1:0-6530 GCA_964250105.1 uncultured Sphingomonadaceae bacterium | reverse complement strand
GGCTGGGCTCGGCCGAGGCCGCGTGCTTCCGGAGCAACTTCCAGACCGCGCTCCACGCGCTCGCCGACCGCGGCGCCCTCGCGGCGGGCGAGACATTGCTCGTGCTCGGCGCCGGCGGCGGCGTCGGCATCGCCGCGGTGCAGATCGGCAAGGCGCTCGGCGCACACGTCGTCGCCGGCGCGTCGACCGCGGCGCGGCGCGCCTTCGCGCGGGCGCACGGGGCGGACGCGACGCTCGACTACACGCCCGCCGACTGGCGCGACGCGCTCAAGGCGATGACGGGCGGGCGCGGCGTCGACCTCGTCTTCGATCCGGTCGGCGGCGCGCTGTTCGAGCCGGCCTTCCGCAGCCTCGCCTGGGGCGGACGCCACCTCGTCATCGGCTTCGCCGGCGGGCCGATCCCGAAGCTGGCGGCGAACCTGCCGCTGCTCAAGGGTGCGGCGCTGGTCGGCGTCGATATCCGCCAGTTCTCGATGAAGGCGCCCGCGGCGGCGGCGGCCAACGACGCGCGGCTGACCGCGCTGGTCGAGGCGGGCACGATCGCTCCGCCCGCCGGACCGGTCTTCGCCTTCGCCGACTTCCGCGCCGCGCTCGCCGCGGCGGGGTCGAACAGCGGATCGGGCAAGACCGTCGTCGCGGTGCGCGGCTGAGCCTCAGGCGATCGGCGGCAGGCCGAGCTTCGCCGCCGCCTCGGCCTTGAGCGTCGGCAGGTAGAAGCTCGGGAAGCGGCCGGGCGACGGCTTGCCGCTCTTTAGGATCGTGCGGCCGACCTGCATCTGGTGGATCTCCGACGGACCGTCGGCCATGCCGAGGATCTCGGCCGACAGCTGCTGGTTGACCAGCTGCGTCATGTTCGACATGCCGAGCGAGCCGAGCAGGTGCATCGCCTTGCGGCTGACGAGGCGCGCGACCTCGGCGCAGCGCACCTTGCAGGCGCCGATCCACAGCCGCGCCTCCTCGTCGCGCCGCTGGTCGAGCAGCCACGACGTCTTGAGGACGAGCAGCTTCAGCTGCTCGATGTTGATCCAGCAGTCGGCGACGTCCATCTGGACGAGCTGGTGCGCGGCGAGCGGCTTGCCCTTGGTGATGCGCGAGACGGCGCGTTCGGTCATCATCTCGAGCATCTTCTCGGCCTGGCCGACCGAGCGCATCGCGTGGTGGATGCGCCCGCCGCCCAGCCGCGCCTGCGCGACCTTGAAGCCGTGGCCGCGGGGCCCGAGGATGGCACCCGCCGGCACGCGGCAGTTGTCGTAGCGCAGGTGCGGATGGCCCGGTGCGCCATAGGGATCGCCGGCGAGGCCGACCTGGCGGACGATCTCGAGCCCCGGCGTGCCCTGCGGCACGATGATCGCCGAGAAGCGGTCGTGGACGCGCTCGGCGTCCGGCTCGGTCTTGCAGATGACGATCAGGAAGTCGGCGAGATGCGCGTTCGACGAATACCATTTCTCGCCGTTGATCACCCATTCGTCGCCGTCGAGGACGGCGGTGGTGATGAACTGCGTCGGATCGGAGCCGCCCTCGACCTCGGTCATCGAGAAGCAGCTGTAGCATTCGCCGTTCCACAGCGGCTTGAGCCAGCGCTCCTTCTGCTCGGGCGTGCCGAAATGAGCGAGGATCTCGCCGTTGCCGCTGTCGGGAGCCTGGGCGCCGAAGGTCACCGGCCCCCAGCGCGTGCGGCCGAGGATGAAGTTGACATGGGCGAGCTCGACCGTCGTCAGCCCCGGCCCGCCGAGGTGCGGCGGCAGGTGGATGCCCCACAGCCCCTTGTCCTTGACGATCTGCTGGAGCGGTCTCAGCACCTGGCGCGACGTCTCGTCGTGGCGGTTGTACGGCAGCGTGTGGTCGTAGTCGAAATAGACGTCCATCGGCTCGACATGCTCGCGGACGAATTCCGCGATCCAGTCGAGCGTCTCCTGGAATTCGGGCGAGATGCTGAAATCGATCATGCGCGGTCCCTTCAGACCTGGGCGAGGCCGTCGACCCGCAGGAGCGAGCCGGTGGTGTACGACGAGGCGTCGCTCGCATAGTAGAGCGCGGCGGTGACGATCTCGGGCGGATAGCCGAAGCGCCCGAGCAGGACCGGCTGCGGCTTGCCCGGTTCCGCCCAGCCCTTCGAGAGGTCGGTGTAGAAACCGCCGGGTGAGATGACGTTGAAGCGAACCTCCGGCGCGAACTCCTGGGCGAAGGCGACGGTGATCGCGTTGAGCCCGGCCTTCGACCCGGCATAGGGGCCGAACAGCGGCAGCGGCCGGAGCGCGCCGGTGGTCGAGACGTTGATCACGCTGCCGCGCCCCGCCGCCTTCATCCGCGTCGCGACGAGCGCCGACAGGCGGAACGGCCCCTTGAAGTTGAGCGCGATGACCTTGTCGAACAACGCCTCGCTGGTATCGACCGACGACGGCGCCGGCGGCGACATGCCGGCGTTGTTGACGAGGATGTCGACCTGGCCGAAGCGGTCGTAGCTCGCCGCGACGAGATGCTCGATGTCGACCCATTTGCCGCAATGCGCGGCGACCGCGAGCGCGCGCCGGCCCATCGCCTCGACCTCGCGGGCGAGGTCCTCGCAGGCGTCGAGCTTGCGGCTGGCGATGATCACGTCGGCGCCGGCGGCGGCATAGCCGAGCACGATCGCGCGCCCGAGGCCGCGGCTGCCGCCAGTCACCAGCGCGACCTTGCCCGACAGGTCGAACAGCTCGGCCGGCGTACGGACCTCGTCGTCGCGCACGGTCATGCCCTCAGAGCTTGGCCGCGCGCGCGACGGTCTCGGCCTGGCCGAGCAGCTTGATCACCATCCGGCCGAACATCTCGCCATAGTCCTTGGGCTTCCGTCCGATCAGGCTCTCGGCGTATTTGCGCTCGAGCAGCACCGCGAGCTTGAACTGCGCGAGGACGATATAATACTCGAGCTTGTCGACCGGCAGCCCGGTGCGCTCGGCGTAGAAGGCGACGACCTCCTCGCGCGTCGGGAACATCTGCGGGTCGAAATAGCCTTGGGGGCTGTCGCTCACCGGGTCCTTCTCGCTACGGAAGCCGTAGACGACCCAGGCGAGGTCGAGCAGCGGATCGCCGACGGTGGACAATTCCCAGTCGATCATCGCCCGCAGCTCGGCCTTGTCGCCGTTCGCGAAGATCGCATTGGCGAAGCCGTAGTCGCCGTGGATGATGCCGACGCGCGGCGTCTCGATCATGTTCGCCTTGAGCCAGTCGGCGACATAGGCGAGGCCGGGCAGGTCGCGGCCCTTATAGTCCTCGGTCGTGCGATAGAGGTCGAGCTGGTACATCCAGCGATCGACCTGACGCGCGAGAAAATCGTCGGGCTTGCCGAAGCCCTCGAGCCCGACCGCGCGGTAGTCGACGTTGGCCAGCTTGGCGATGCCGCCGACGAGCTCGTAGGCGAGGTTCTTCTGCTCGGGGCCGGCCTTGTCGAACGGCGGCGGGAACTCGCGCCCGAGCGCGACCCAGCCGTCGACGAAGGTCATCACGTAGAACGCCGTGCCGTTGACCGACGGATCGTCGCATGCGCCGAGCAGGCGCGGCGCCGGCACGTCGGTCTCGTTCAATGCGCGCAGCACCCGTGCCTCGCGGCCGAGGATCTTCGCGCTGTCGGGGCGCGGGATGCGCGGCGGGCGCCGCAGCACCGCCTTGTTGCCGTCGCGCTCGAGCACGAAGACGATGTTGGTCGCGCCGCCGGTCAGCATCGTCGTCGTCAGCGGACCGCTGCCGAACGACGGCACGTTGGCGTCGAGCCAATCCTGCACCGCGGGCGCGTCGAGCAGCCCCTCGCCGGTTTCGCCGTCGACCTTCATGATCCACTCCCCTAATATCGAGATTCTAAACTCTTGATGAGACATTAGTCTCATCATTTCGAGTGGTCAAGCGCGGGGAAAGGCATGACGGGGCCGGCCAGCGATATCGGCGTGCGGGCGGTGCAGCGCGAGATGGTCCGCGGACGCATATTGGCGGCGGCGCGCGCGGCGTTCATCGCCGGTGGCATCGCCGAGCCGTCGATCGACGACATCGCGACGCGCGCGGGACTGGGCCGGGCGACGGTCTACCGCCACTTCACCGGCAAGGACGGGCTGCTGGTCGGCCTGATCGTCGAGGACTGGGACCGGCAGGCGGCGCTCTATGCGCGCGTTCCCCCGGCGGGCGAGCTCGACATGGCGAGCGTGCGGCGCTGGCTGCGGCGGCTGGTGCAGGCGACGCAGGCGCGGCGCGAGTCGCTGCCGCTCTACTCGGCCGCGCTGGTGCAGGACAGCGGTATGGGCGAGCGCATCGCCGCGCAGCGCCGACGGCTGGTCGCGGTGCTCGGCGACGCGGTGCCCGCCTTCGTCGACAGCGATCCGCGGCGGCGGGTCGAGGCGGTCCTGCTGGTGACGGCGATCGAGCAGTTCTGCGCCTATGCCGCCGGCGACGTCACCGCCGCCGAGATCGACTTCGGCACCGAGATCGTCGCCGAGCAGGTCGTCGGGTTCGCCGCGGGCCGCGCCCGCGGCGATCAGAACGAGTAGCGCAGCCGCCCGCCGAACATCCGCGGCTCGCCGTAGCGCAGCACGTCGAAGCCGAGGCTCGTATAGATGCCGCCGGGATAGGTGACGTAGAGCTTGTTGGTCACGTTCGTCACGAAGGCCGAGGCATCGAAGTTGCTCCCGCCGACGTGGTTCCAGTTGAGGTTGAGGTTGAGCAGGTTGAACCCGGGGATCGTGCCGACGGGCGATGCCACCGAGACGAGCTGGCTGTCGGTATGGACATAGGTCGCACCGACCGAGACCTGGCCGACCGCGTCGTCGAGCGGCAGCGTGTACGTGCCGGTGATCGTGTACTTGTTGTGCGGCGATAGGATCAGCTCGCTGCCCGCCACCGTCGATGGGGAGACGGTATAGCCGTTCGGCCCGGGCACCGACGGCGGCAGGACGAGGCTCTTCAGCCGTGTGTTGAGATAGGTGTACGAGCCGTTGAGCGTCAGGCCGCGGAACGGCACGAGCGTGACTTCGGCCTCGGCCCCGTAGATGCGCGACTTGCCGCCGTTGACGATGCCGTCGGTCGGCGTGATCGAGGTATCGTTGAAGTTGAACTGCGTGCTGATCTGCTGGTTGGTCAGATTATTGTAGAAGCCGGCGACGTTGACGATGCCGCGAACGTCGCCGAAGCCGAACTGCGTCTTGGCCCCGGCCTCGTAGGCGTCGACCTTCTCCGGACCGAAGGTCTGGAAACCTTCGGCGGCGCTCGCCGAGACGGTGCCTTGGCGGTAGCCGCGCGCATATTTGGCGTAGAGCAGGACCGGATCGCCCGGCTTGTAGTCGAGGCCGATCAGCCATGTCGGCTTCGAGCTGCTCGTCTTGAACGTCTGGCGGCAGTCGCTCGGATACCGCGGGTTGGGGCTGAGCAGCCGCGCCGACGGCTGGACGCACTTCGCGACCGCGACGTTGGGCGCCGGGAAGGTGTAGCTGATGTCCGAGGCGCTGCCCACCGTGCGGTCGCTCGTATAGCGGGTGCCGCCGGTCAGCTTCAGCTGCTCGGTCAGGGCATAGGTCGCCTGGGCATAGACGCCGATGTTGCGATAGGTGATCGTGTTCAGGCGCGTCGCCGCGCCACCGATGGTGATCGACTGGCCGGCGAGGCCGCTGAACAGCGCGCCGATCGGATCGAAACACTGGAGTTTCCCGGGATCGGTGCATGTCGCGAGCGACGTCGCGGTGTTGCCCGCCTCGCCGAGCGGCGCGTCATATTCGAAATAGCCGCCGACCTGGTAGGTCAGCCGGTTGTCGGGCGTGTTGCCCTGCAGCTGCAGCTCTTCGGTAAAGGTCGACTGGTCGTTGGTATGGATTCCGGGCGCATTATAGACGTCGATCGTATTGAGCGGCACACCGGCGAGCGCCCCCGTCGGCACCGGGAAGAAGACGCCCGGCGCGACCTGGACCGGGTAGGTCGACGGGAATTTGATCGCGGTGCCGTAGAGGTCGGTCTGCAGGTCGTTCTTCAGCTCGGTATAGCTGATGATGTTCTTGATCTTGATCGTGTCGCTCGCCGCCCAGGTGGTGGTGTTGATGATCCCGTACTGGTTGTAGCGGCTGACCGGGTTCGCCAGATCGGTATTCGCCACGCGCGGTCCGCGCGCCTGCTGCGTCTGCAGGTTGCTGTCGGGACTGCCGCAGACGAAATAGCCGAAGAAGCTGTTCGGATCGCACACGGTGATGATGTTCGACGAGCCGTTGTTGCGCGAATGGAGCATCGAGCCGATGAAATAGGTCTCGAGGTTCGGCGTCAGGTCGATGACCAGGCTGGCGCGGACCGACAGATAGTGGCGGTCGTCGAGCGCCTTGCCGGTGCCGATGTCCTTGGTATAGCCGTCGCGGTCGTCGTGGACGACCATGATGCGCGCACGCGCCTGATCGCTGAGCGGCACGTTGAGCACGCCCTGGAAGTTCTTGTAGTCGTAGTTGCCGTAGCTGCCCTCGACATAGCCTTCGAACCGGCCGGTCGGCTTCTGCGGCACGAGCAGCACCGCGCCGCCGGTCGTGTTGCGGCCG
>CAXUEV010000092.1:0-6621 GCA_964250105.1 uncultured Sphingomonadaceae bacterium | reverse complement strand
GCTGCGAAGCCGTAGCCTTCGAGCGCGTGCAGCAGGATGCCGCCGCCGACCCACAGCATCGCGGCGGTGCCGACCGCGGCGAGTACCTTGAGGAAACCCGGCATGCCGGCGACCAGTCCGCGGCCCACGACGCGCAGCGGCGCGAGCCGCGACCGCGCGAGCACGACGCCGGCGTCGTCGGCCTTGACGATCAGCGCCACGACGCCGTACACGCCGATCGTGATCAGCACGCCCACCGCCGCCAGCACCACGACGCGCGAGACGAAGCCCTGGTCGGCAACCTGCGCCAGCGTGATCGCCATGATCTCGCCCGACAGGATCAGGTCGGTGCGGATCGCGCCGGCGACCATCGCCGTCTCGACCGCCGCCGGATCGCTCGGGCCGTCGGGCGCGGCGGCGGCGGCGGCGTGCGGCACGAGCTTCTCGTACAGTTTCTCGGCCCCCTCGAAGCAGAGATAGGCGCCGCCCGCCATCAGCAGCGGCGTGATCGCCCACGGCGCGAAGGCGCTCAGCGCCAGCGCCGCGGGGAGCAGGTACAGCAGCTTGTTGCGCAGGCTGCCGAGCGCGATCTTGCCGACGATCGGCAGCTCGCGCGCGGCGGCGAAGCCGGTGACGTAGCGCGGCGTCACCGCGGCGTCGTCGATCACCACGCCCGCCGCCTTGGCGCTCGCCTTCGCCGCCGCCGCCGCGGTATCGTCGAGCGACGCCGCCGCCACCTTGGCGATGGCGACGACGTCGTCGAGCAGCGCGATCAGGCCGGTCGCCATACGCCCCCCGCGCCGGTCGGAAGTTGACGAACCTGACGCCACGTCGGATCGAAACGCGTGTCCCGGAGCGCCGCCGCCGTCAGCCGAGCCCCCGCCGCCCGTCGTTCCACCACCTATCCTCCATCGTCGCCAGCCGCCCACCTACCGCACCGGCGACGGTGTAGGACAGCGGTATCTCGGACGGCCGGCTGGAGCGCACACTGACTTCCGGTGGCGGATACAAGCTCTCGGCACGCGCAGCGCGACGTGTGCCCTTGCCAGGTTCCGAGCAATCTCAGGCCATTGCATCACCGGCCGAATGTACATACAGCGTATGTACGAACATGGAGGCGACGGTGCATAGTGCGTTGCGGAAGATGGGCAACTCGACAGGGCTGATCGTGCCCAAGGCGGTCCTCGCCGAAGCCGGACTGGCGAGCGGAACGACGCTCGACCTCGTCGTCGAGGGCGGCCGGATCGTCGCGACCCCGGTCGCCGCACCGCGCGCCGGCTGGGCCGAAGCCGCCGCCGCGATCGCCGCCGCACCCGAAGGCGCGGACGAAGCGGCGTGGCGCGGATTCGGAGTCGAGGACGACGACGGCCTGACGTGGTAGGTTCGCGCGCCGCGCGCCACGGCGAAATCTGGCTGGTGGCGCTCGATCCGACCGTCGGCAGCGAAATCCAGAAAACCCGGCCGTGCGTGATCGTCTCGCCCGACGAACTCAACATGGCGTTACGCACCGTCATCGTCGCGCCGATGACGACCGGCAGCCGGCCGGCGCCGTTCCGGGTCGACGTCCGCTTTCAGGGCAAGAGCGGACTGATCCTGCCCGACCAGCTTCGCACCGTTGACGCCGGTCGCCTCATCAAACGGCTCGGCAGGGTCGACCTTCAGGCGCTGCGCGCCGTGCAGGACGTGCTGGCCGAGATGTTCGGGCATCGCTGAGACCGGCTGAACCGTCGCTACTCCACCCCGCCGTGGCCACAGGCCCCCGCGCCGGTCGGAAGTTGACGAACCTGACGCCACGTCGGATCGAAACGCGTGTCCCGGAGCGCCGCCGCCGTCAGCCGAGCCCCCGCCGCCCGTCGTTCCACCACCTATCCTCCATCGTCGCCAGCCGCCCACCTACCGCACCGGTGACGGTGTAGGACAGCGGTATCTCGGACGGCCGCGGTTGACCCCGATCCGGCCCGCGCGCACATTCGGTGCGAGGAGCCCGCCATGCCGATCGTCAGCTTCACCGTCGCCGAACCGACCGCGCGCTGGATCGACGAACGCGTCCAGAGCGGCGACTATCCCGACGCCGCGACCTATGTCGCCGACCTGGTCGCGCGCGACCGCACCGACACGGCGCACCGCGCCGCGCTCGACGCCGCCCTCGACGAGGGCGAGGCGAGCGGCGTCAGCGGGATGACCTTCGCCGAAATCCTCGCCGAGGCACACGCCGACGTCGCCGGTGGCCGATATTGAGTTCTCGGCGCGCGCCCGCGCCGACTTCCGCGCGATCTTCTTCCACAGCATCCGGACCTTCGGCCTCGACGTGGCGAACGCCTATGTCGCCGAGATCGACGCCAAACTCGCCCGGCTCGGCGAACCCGTCGCCGGCCGCTTCCCGCCGGTCCGACGCATCGGCACGACGAGCCACGTCATCTACTACCGCCCGAAGCCACCGGGCATCTACGTCGTTCGCATCCTCCACGCGCGGATGGACGAGCGGCAGCGATTGTAAATCTCCCGACCCGGCTGGCGTTGTCAGAACGCCGCGGCGTACGTACGCTATGTTTCCGAGGAGCGTTGCCATGCCGACCGTCAACTTCACCGTCGCCGAACCGACCGCGCGCCGGATCGACGAGCGCGTCCGCAGCGGCGACTATCCCGACGCCGCAACTTATATCGCCGACTTGGTCGCGCGCGACAGCACCGACACGGCGCACCGCGCTGCGCTCGACGTCGCCCTCGACGGGGGCGAGGCGAGCGGCGTCAGTCCGCGCACCGTTGAACAAATTTTCGCTGAGGCGCGCGCTCGGACACCGCGCGCCGGCTGGGCGGAAGCCGCTGCGGCGATCGCCGCAGCAACCGAGAGTGTGGACGAAGCGACTTGGCGAAGCTTTGAGGCCAACGATTAACAAGGCCAGCTATTGGAACGTCCGTCGTCGAAATGCTCTTAAGTCATTGCCGCCCAAGCGAAACCACTCACCATTTACGCGTCGACTAGCGAATCTTCGATGCCAATATGCTTCGATGCCAGACGGGTCGTCAGTCCTGATTGAATGGATAAGCGTTGTTGGCTCAGGCATCGCAACAGTGATCTGGCGTATGCGCCGCTCGATATTGTTAGTATTACCAATTTTATAATGCGGCCCCATTTTCAGGAGATATACCACTCCGTCAGCGGTCTTCGTGTCAGAAAGTTGCGGTGTATTCGTATCGTTGGTCGATGGTAGAAGCGCGATTAGGTCAGCAAAATCTTCATTCGACGCGAGCGTTCGAAGTGCACCGATTAGACTCGCATTGGTGGGAAAATGATTTCCAACGGTCGAGAGGTTTGGAAAATCAGGATCGAGACGACGTTGCATCTTTATTTCAGATCGGATCGGAAGCCTACCAAGGCTACGCGATAGATTTGCTAACTTTTTCAAAATAATTGTAGAGTCGGAACGTATGTTGAAAGCATTGGCCTCGAAGCCGGCTTCCGATAGAGCCTCACTCCACCGGAGCCAATAGATTCCTCTCCATTTCGCTGGAGTTATTCCAGAGGCCTTTGCGAAAGCCTCTTGACCGGGCGCGACGCCCTTACGCTCAGCCGCAACTCGTGCGATTTCGCTGAGAATGAAATCTCTCACTTCGGCCTCGTATTGCTAGCCTACTCCGCCGCCAGCCCCAGCAACCCGCCCTGCGCGTCGTCCACCTCGTTCGCCGCCGCGCCCATGCTCGCCGCCTTCGCCCCCCGCCGCTTGTCGAACGCGTCCCAGACCTCGTTCCAGTTGCCCTTCGTCGCGGCCTTCGAATATTCGGTCGCGCGGGCTTCGAAGAAGTTGGCGTGTTCGACGCCGTTGAGGAGCGGGCTGAGCCACGGCAGGGGGTGGTCTTCGATCATGTAGATCGGCTTCAGGCCGAGCTGCTTCAGGCGCCAGTCGGCGGTGAAGCGGACGTAGCGCTTGATCTCGGTCGGCGTCATGCCGGTGACCGGGCCCATCTCGAAGGCGAGGTCGACGAAGGCGTCCTCGAGACGGACAGTCCTCATACAAACATCGGCGATGTCGTCGCGCAGGGCCGCCGTCATCACGCCGGTCTCGGCGCAGAAGGCGTGGAACAGCTTGATGATGCCCTCGCAGTGGAGCGATTCGTCGCGCACCGACCAGGTGACGATCTGGCCCATGCCCTTCATCTTGTTGAAGCGCGGGAAGTTCATCAGCATGGCGAAGCTGGCGAACAGCTGCAGCCCCTCGGTGAAGCCGCCGAACATGGCGAGGGTGCGGGCGATGTCGGTGTCGCTGCCGACGCCGAACGTGCCCATATAGTCGTGCTTGTCGCGCATCTCCTTGTAGTTGAGGAAGGCGTTATACTCGCTCTCGGGCATGCCGATCGTGTCGAGCAAGTGGCTGTAGGCGGCGATGTGGATCGTCTCCATGTTGGAGAACGACGTCAGCATCATCTTGACCTCGGTCGGCTTGAACACGCGGCCGTATTTCTCGTGGTAGCAGTCCTGCACCTCGATGTCGGCCTGGGTGAAGAAGCGGAAGATCTGCGTCAGCAGGTTGCGCTCGTGCTCGGTCAGCTTCTGCGCCCAGTCGCGGCAATCCTCGCCGAGCGGCACCTCCTCGGGCATCCAGTGGATCTGCTGCTGGCGCTTCCAGAAGTCGAACGCCCAGGGGTATTCGAACGGCTTGTAGGTGTTCGAGGCGGCGAGGAGCGACATGGGGTGGTCCTTTGGGTCTTATGCTTTGGGGCGGCTGGGTGCCCCCTCACCCCGCCGCGCTGGCGCGCGAGTCGCCCTCTCCCCCGAAGGGAGAGGGGGCTTCCCCCTTGGGGAGGGTTACTGGCAGGCGAGGCATTCGTCGTAGTCGTTGGGGGCGAGTTCGACGCGGGGGGGGTCGGGGGTGTTGTCGGCTTCGACGCCGCCGGCGAAGCCGGCGCGCTGGATCGACTTCGAGCGGAGATAGTACAAGGACTTGATGCCGAGCTCCCACGCGCGGAAGTGGAGCATCAGCAGGTCCCATTTCTCGACGTCGGCGGGGATGAACAGGTTGAGGCTCTGCGCCTGGTCGATGTACGGCGTGCGGTCGCCGGCGAGTTCGAGCAGCCAACGCTGGTCGATCTCGAAGGCGGTGCGGTAGACCGCCTTCTCGTCGACGCTCATGAAGTCGAGGTGCTGGACCGAGCCGCCGTGCTCGAGGATCGAGTTCCACACCGCGTCCGAATTCTTCGACTTGGCGATCAGCAGCTTCTCGAGGAACGGATTGCGGATCGAGAAGCTGCCCGACAGCGTCTTGTGGGTGTAGATGTTCGCCGGGATCGGCTCGATGCACGCGCTGGTGCCGCCGCAGATGATCGAGATCGACGCGGTCGGCGCGATCGCCATCTTGCAGCTGAACCGCTCCATCACCCCCATGTCGGCGGCGTCGGGGCACGGCCCGCGCTCGTTCGCCAGGTGCATCGACGCCTCGTCGACGGCGGCACGGATGTGGCGGAAGATCTTGAGGTTCCACGACTTCGCCATCGCGCCCTCGAAGGCGATGCCGCGCGCCTGGTAGAAGCTGTGCAGCCCCATGACGCCGAGGCCGACCGAACGCTCGCGCTCGGCGGCGTAGCGGGCGCGCTCCATCTCGGGCTCGGCGCGGGCGATATAGTCCGACAAAACGTTGTCGAGGAAGCGCATGACGTCCTCGATGAACATCCGGTCGCCCTGCCAGTCGTCCCACAGCTCGAGGTTCAAGGACGACAGGCAGCATACCGCGGTGCGGTCGCGGCCGTACTGGTCGACGCCGGTCGGCAGCGTGATCTCCGAGCACAGGTTCGAGGTCGACACCCTGAGCCCGGCGTCGCGCTGGTGGCGCGGCATGGCGTCGTTCACATGGTCGATGAAGACGATGTACGGCTCGCCGGTCGCCAGCCGCGTCTCGACCAGCTTGGTGAACAGGCCGCGGGCGTCGACCGTCGCGCGGACCGCGCCGGTCTTGGGGCTGACGAGGTCCCATGCGGCGCCGGCGGCCACCGCTGCCATGAACCTGTCGGTGACGAGGACGCCGTGGTGGAGGTTGAGCGCCTTGCGGTTGAAGTCGCCGCTCGCCTTGCGGATCTCGAGGAATTCCTCGATCTCGGGGTGGTTGACGTCGAGATAGACCGCCGCCGAGCCGCGGCGCAGGCTGCCCTGGCTGATGGCGAGCGTCAGCGAATCCATGACGCGGACGAACGGGATGATGCCGCTGGTCTTGCCGTTCAAGCCGACCGGCTCGCCGATGCCGCGGACGTTGCCCCAATAGGTGCCGATGCCGCCGCCGCGCGCCGCCAGCCAGACATTCTCGTTCCACGTGTCGACGATCGCCTCGAGACTGTCGCCGACCGAGTTCAGATAGCACGAGATCGGCAGGCCGCGGCCGGTGCCGCCGTTCGACAGGACCGGGGTCGACGGCATGAACCACAATTTCGAGATATAGTCGTACAGCCGCTGCGCGTGGGGCGCATCGTCGGCATAGGCGGAGGCGACGCGGGCGAACAGGTCCTGGTACGATTCGCCGGGCAGCAGGTAGCGGTCGTCGAGCGTCTCGCGGCCGAAGTCGGTCAGCAGCGCGTCG
Organism: uncultured Sphingomonadaceae bacterium; assembly: GCA_964250105.1. Lineage (GTDB taxonomy): Bacteria > Pseudomonadota > Alphaproteobacteria > Sphingomonadales > Sphingomonadaceae > Polymorphobacter_B. The sequence continues at coordinate 79 of CAXUEV010000092.1, read as the reverse complement.
CGGCCGCGGTCGACCGTCACCGGCCATTTCCACGGCAGCACCGTGCTCGACCCGCGCGCGGCCGGGTTCGGCGCGGGGC
>CAXUEV010000091.1:0-6767 GCA_964250105.1 uncultured Sphingomonadaceae bacterium | reverse complement strand
CCGCCGCAGCCGACCTACGTGCCGCCGGCGCCCGCCGCGCCGGTCGCGCCGCCGGCGCCGACCGGTCCGACGTCGGCCGCGGTGTTCAACGCGCGCAGTCTCGAGACGTCGGAGGACGATTATCCGGCCGCGTCGCTGCGCGCCGAGGAGCAGGGCGTCGTCCGCGTGTCGCTGTCGATCAACACGCAGGGCCGCGTCGACAATTGCACCGTCTCGGCGACGAGCGGCTTCCCCAAGCTCGACGAGAAGACGTGCCAGATCGCGCTGCGGCGCTTCCGGGCCAAGCCGGCGCTGCAGAACGGGACGCCGGTGCCCTCGACCGCGGTCAAGGCGATCCGCTGGCAGATCAACAAGTAACCTCGGCGGCGGGAGCGATCCCGCCGCTGCCGCTCAAACAAGATCAACGCGACACTTGAGGAACTCATCGATGGATACTGTTGCAGTCGAAAACCCATATGGCCTGATGGCCGCGCTTCAGCAGGGCGGGATCATCGCCCAGACTGTGTTCGGCATCCTCGTCTTCATGTCGCTGGTGTCGTGGTTCATCATCTTCACCAAGTGGTGGGACCAGCGGAAGGTGCTTAACGACGCCCGCGAGCTCGAGAAGAAGTTCTGGGCCGCGCCGAGCCTCAAGGACGGCGCCGCCAAGCTCGACAAGAATTCGGCCTTCCGTCAGATCGTCGACGACGGCCTGCGCGCCGCCGATCACCACGAGGGCCGGCTGACCGACAACATCGACCAGAACGAGTGGGTGACGATGGCGCTCAACCGCTCGAACGCGGCGGTGTCGGCCAAGCTCCAGGGCGGTCTCGCCTTCCTCGCCTCGGTCGGCTCGACCTCGCCGTTCATCGGTCTGTTCGGGACCGTCGTCGGCATCTATCGCGCGCTGATCAACATCGGCATCGCCGGCCAGGCGTCGATCGACAAGGTCGCCGGCCCGGTCGGCGAGGCGCTGATCATGACCGCGCTCGGCCTCGCCGTCGCCGTGCCCGCGGTGCTCGGCTACAACTGGCTGATCCGGCGCAACAAGACCGTCAACGAGAAGCTCAGCGAGTTTTCGGCTGACGTCCACGGCTATATGATGTCGGGTGGCCGCGTCGTGCCGCAGTCGACGACGACGGTGGCCAAGGCGCCGATCCCGGCGACCGTCAAGCCCGCGGCGCCGGCGACGCGTTGATCCGGCCCAGGGTGAGGATAGCGCCATGTCGATGAACATCGGATCGCCGAGCGAGAGCGGCGAGGAAGCGCCGATGACCGACATCAACACGACGCCGCTGGTCGACGTCATGCTGGTGTTGCTCATCATCTTCCTGATCACCGTTCCGGTCGTGATCCAGACCGTGCCGCTGTCGTTGCCCAAGGTCGTCAACCTGCCGACGACGACCAAGCCCGAGAACGTCCTCCTGTCGATCGACGCGAGCTGCAACACCTATTGGGGGCAGCAGAAGATCGAGACCAAGCAGGCGCTGCTCGACCGTTCGGTGGCGGCGCTGCGCGCCGAGATCAAGCGGCAGGAGTCGGTCGGCGCGAAGCCCGAGCTCCCCGAAGTCCATATCCGGGGCGATTCGAACACCGAGTACCGGTGCGTCGGTGGGGTGATCTACACGCTGCAGCGCGCCGGCTTCCAGAAGATCGGGTTCATTTCCGAGCCGCCGGCGGGAACGATCTCCGCGCGTTGAGCCGCCAATCGTCGAGATTGCGGCCGGTGAACCGGCCGCACAAGGAGCTGATCACATGGCAATGAGTTCGAGCAGCGCCGAAGGCGAGCCGATGATGGACATGAACACCACGCCGCTGATCGACGTGATGCTCGTCCTGCTGATCATGTTCATCATCACGATCCCGATCCAGACGCACGCGGTCAAGCTCGACGTGCCGCCGCCGAGCCCGAACCCGTCGGAGGTCAAGCCCGACTTCAACCAGATCAACATCGACTTCCTCGGCGCGATCTACTGGAACAACACCGAAGTGCCGATGACGCAGCTGACCTCGTACCTCAAGCAGGCGGCGAAGATGACGCCCGAGCCGGAGCTGCGGCTCAAGCCCGACGCGCTGGCCAAGTACGACACCGTCGACCGCGTCATGGCGGAGGCGCAGCGTGCCGGCGTCACCAAGATGGGCTTCGTCGGCAACGAGGCCTATGCCAACCAGTAGCGGCGTGTAACGGGCCGTGGATATTCATGCTTCGCAAGTCGGAGCGACTTCGCTAAGGCAATGCATTGCGTAAGAGTACGCATCGTTTCAGGAGGATTAGAATGAAGACTGCCCTTACGCTCGCCATGGTCGCCAGCCTTGGCCTGCTCGGCGCGTGCGGCAAGAAGGCCGCCGACACCACGACCGAGGCGACCACGACGACGACGACCGAGGCGACCGCGCCGACCGACGGTTCGATGGCGTCGACCACGACCGCGCCGATCACCGGCGACGCCGCCGCCGACGCGCTCAAGGACAAGGCCGAGGGTGTCACCGACGCTGCCGACGCCAAGGCCGACGCGACCATCGACGCCGCCGACGCCAAGGCCGACGCCGTCGTCGATTCCGCCAAGGAGCAGGCGAAGAACATCAAGGCCGGCGCCGACAGGTCGGCCGAGGCGATCAAGGACAAGGCCGCGGCGACAGCCGACAAGATGGACGCCACCGCCGACAAGATCAACAACTAGCACGTCAGTCCGTCATCCCCGCGCACGCGGGGACCCATCACTCACTGTCGTCGAGTGGTGGGTCGCCCGCACGAGCGGATGACGGGCGTGCTCATTTAAGCGTACTGCTCTCGGCATTGCCGATATCGTTGGAAGGCCGGGCAGCGATGCCCGGCCTTATTCGTTCGGCGTCCGTGCCGGCCGGATGAACGCCCAGCGGTCGGCGTCCGAGTCCGCCGGGCTGAAGCGGTAGCCGTCGACGGCGAAGTCCTTCAGTCCGTCGCGGCGGTCGATCCTCGCGTCGCAGATGAAGCGTGCCATGCTGCCGCGCGCGCGCTTGGCGGCGAAGCTGTTGAAGCGCAGCCCGTCGGCGTGCCTGTCGCGGAAGTCGATGGCGAGGACAGGGCCGGGCAGGCGGCTAGTGTCGACCGCGGTGAAATATTCGACGCTGGCGAGGTTGACCAGGGTCGCGTCGTCGTGACCGGCGAGGTCGTCGGCCAGCGCGCGGCCGATGCGGTCGCCCCAGAAGGCGTAGAGCGTCTTCTTCCGTGCCACCGGCAGCTTGATGCCCATCTCGAGCCGGTACGCCTGCATCAGGTCGAGCGGCCGCAGCACGCCGTACAGTCCCGACAGGATGCGGACATGGTCCTGCGCGAAGGCGACCGCCGCCGGATCCATCGTCGGCCCGGCGAGGCCGGCATAGACGTCGCCGTCGAACGTGTAGAGCGCCGGCCGCGCGTTCGCCGCGGTGAACGGCACCTCGAACGCACGGAAGCGCGCGGCGTTGAGCGCGGCGAGCGGCTCCGAAATATGCATCAGCTTGCGCAGCGCCGCCGGCCGCAGCTTCGCCGCGGTCTGCGCCAGCCGCGCCGCCTCGCCCAGGAAGCGCGGCGTCGTCGCCTCGCCGGCGGGCACCGGCGTGTCGAGGTCGAGGGTCTTGGCGGGGGAAATAACGGCGAGCATGCGCGTTGGTCATATCGGGTCCGCCCGCCGGCGAACAGCGCAAAGCCGCCGCCGCGACGCGATTGACCTTGGAGTTTCGCCGGCTTAGCGCTGCGGCCGGATACGACGGGAGAGGATTTCGATGAAGACGACTTCACGCATTGCGGCGCTGGCCCTGGTCGTAGCGCTGGGCGGCGCGCCGGTGCTCGCCGCCAAGAAGCCCGAGGCGGCGGCGGCGACGGGCGCGGATGCCAAGAACCTGTCGAAGCCGGTGCGCACGATCCTCGTCGAGGCGCAGAAGCTCGAGGCCGCCGGCGACGCCGCCGGCACGCTGGCGCAGCTCCGCACCGCCGAGGCGGCGGGCGGTCTCAACCCGACCGACCTGTTCTTCATCAGCCAGATGAAGCTCGGCGTCGGCAACAAGCTCAAGGACCAGGCCGTTCTCGAGGAAGGCGTCAAGGGCTCGCTCGCGAGCAACCTGCTGCCGGCGACCGAGAAGCCGAAATATATCGGTAACCTTGCCGCGCTGGCGCTGCAGCGCAACGACTATAACGGCGCGACCCAGGCGTACGAGCAGCTGACCGTGCTGACCCCGAATGATCCCGGCGCGTTCGCGACGCTCGGCGAGCTCTATGCGCGGCAGAAGCAGAGCGCCAAGGCGATCGACGCGCTCGGCAAGTCGATCGCGCTGTCGAAGGCGGCGGGCCAGCCGGCCGAGGAGCGGGTCTACCAGCAGCAGCTGCAGATCGCCTACGACAGCAAGCTGCAGCCGCAGATCGCCAGCGGCTCGGAGGCTCTGGTCGGCGCCTATCCGACGCCGGCCAACTGGCGCAACGTGCTGCTGATCTTCCGCGACAGCGCCAAGCTCGACGACCAGGGCAATCTCGACGTCTTCCGGCTGATGCAGAGCGCCGGCGCGCTCAACGGCGAGCGCGACTATGCGGAGTTCACCGAGACGCTGATCGGCAAGGGCCTGCCCGGCGAGGCCAAGACCGTGCTCGGCGAGGGCGTCGCCAAGGGCATGGTGTCGACGTCGAAGTCCTATTACGTCGACTATAACAAGTCGATCAACCTGCGCCTCGCCCCCGACAAGGCGTCGCTGCCCGCGCTCGACAAGGAGGCGCGCTCGTCGGCGGCGGGCAAGAGCGCGATGGGGCTGGCCGACGCCTATTTCGGATACGCCGACTATGCCCGCGCCGCCGAGTTCTACCGCATGGCGCTGGCCAAGGGCGGCGTCGATACCGCGACCGCGAACCTCCGCCTCGGCGCGGCGCTGGCGCGGAGCGGCGACAAGGCCGGCGCGGCTAGCGCGCTCGCCGCGGTCAAGGGCGGCGCCCGCGAGACGCTCGCCGGCTATTGGACGATCTGGCTCGGCCAGAAGGCCTGATCGACGCCGCCGCGCGGGTAGCTTTCGCGCGGCGGCTTCGATATACGGCATGACCGTAGCCCGATATCCGGGCGCCGCGGGCAGACGAGGCGCGCTAGGCGTATGGATATCCCGCTCGGTTTGACCTTCGACGACGTCCTGCTGGTCCCCGCCGAGTCCGCCGTCCTGCCGAGTGCTGCCGATACCGCCACCCGCATCACCCGCGACATCGCGCTGACCATCCCGATCCTGTCGTCGGCGATGGACACCGTCACCGAGGCCGACATGGCGATCGTCATGGCGCAGGCGGGGGGCCTCGGCGTCCTCCACCGCAACATGAACGTCGCCGAACAGGCGCAGGCGGTGCGCCAGGTCAAGCGCTTCGAGAGCGGCATGGTCGTCAACCCGGTGACGATGCGCAGCGACCAGACGCTCGGCGAGGCGCTCGCGCTGATGAAGCACCACCGCATCTCGGGCATCCCGGTGGTCGAGGCGACGGGCGACGGCGGTCCCGGCCGCCTCGTCGGCATCGTCACCAACCGCGACGTCCGCTTCGCCGAGAACCCCGGCCAGCCGGTGTCGGAGCTGATGACGCACGCCAACCTCGTCACCGTCCGCCCCGGCGTGACGCAGGACGAGGCGCGGCGCCTGCTCCACGCGCGGCGGATCGAGAAGCTGCTCGTCGTCGACGACGATTACCGCTGCATCGGCCTGATCACGGTCAAGGACATCGAGCGCGCGGTGACCTATCCGAACGCGACCAAGGATGCCACCGGGCGGCTGCGCGTCGCCGCGGCGACGACCACCGGCGACGCCGGCTTCGAGCGCACCGAGGCGCTGATCGACGCCGAATGCGACCTGATCGTCGTCGACACCGCGCACGGCCATTCGGTCCATGTCGCCGCCGCGGTCGACCGGATCAAGCGGCGGTCGAACCGCGTCCAGGTCATCGCCGGCAACGTCGCCACCGCCGAGGCGGCGCGCGCGCTGATCGACGCCGGCGCCGACTGCATCAAGACCGGCATCGGCCCGGGATCAATCTGCACGACGCGGATCGTCGCCGGCGTCGGCGTGCCGCAGCTGACGGCGATCCTCGACACCGCCGAGGCGGCCGAGAAGCTCGGCGTGCCGGTCATCGCCGACGGGGGCTTGCGGACCAGCGGCGACATCGCCAAGGCGCTTGCGGCGGGGGCGGCGGCGGTGATGGTCGGGTCGATGCTCGCGGGCACCAGCGAGGCGCCGGGCGACAGCTTCCTGTTCCAGGGGCGGTCGTACAAGTCGTACCGCGGCATGGGCTCGGTCGCGGCGATGGCGCGCGGCTCGGCCGATCGCTATTTCCAGCAGGACATCCAGGACCAGCTCAAGCTCGTGCCCGAGGGGATCGAGGGGCAGGTGGCGTACAAGGGGCCGGTGCGCGACGTCCTCCACCAGCTCGTCGGCGGCCTCAAGGCGGCGATGGGCTATACCGGCGCGGCGACGATCGCCGACTTCCAGCGCCGTGCGCGCTTCATCCGCATCACCAACGCGGGCCTGCGCGAAAGCCACGTCCACGACGTCGCCATCACCCGCGAAGCCCCGAACTACCCGACGTGACGCCGGCTGCGCGCGTCCAGGCGGCGATCGACTGTCTCGACCTGATCGCCGCCGCCGCGCGCGACAGCGGCGGCGCCGCCGATACGGTCGTCGCCCGCTATTTCGCCAGCCGGCGCTATGCCGGCGCCAAGGACCGCCGCGCCGTCCGCGACCTCGTCTACGACGTCGTCCGCAGCATCGGCGACCGCCCGGCGAGCGGCCGCGGCGCGCTGGTCGGCCATGCCCGC
>CAXUEV010000090.1:0-6773 GCA_964250105.1 uncultured Sphingomonadaceae bacterium | reverse complement strand
CGCGGCGGCGCCGAGCAGCACCGCGGCGATGCCGAGGGCGACGCGCTTCGTCACGCCCTAGCCGCGGTGGCCCTGGCGGTGCTCGCCCCTGACCCAGCGGACGGTGCCGGTCGCGGCGCGCATGACGACGCTCTCGGTCGTGACGGTTCCGTCACGACGGGTCTTGACCCCGCCGAGCAGCGAGCCGTCGGTGACGCCGGTGGCGGCGAAGATCACGTCGCCCTTGGCGAGGTCCTCGAGCTGGTAGACGCGGTCGAGGTCGGTGATGCCCCATTTGCGCGCGCGCGCCTTCTCGGCCTCGTTGCGGAAGATCAGCCGGCCCTGGAACTGGCCGCCGACGCAGCGCAGCGCGGCAGCGGCGAGCACGCCCTCGGGCGCGCCGCCGCTGCCGACGTAAAGGTCGACGCCGGTCTCGGGATTGGTCGTGGCGATGACGCCGGCGACGTCGCCGTCGCCGATCAGGACGATGCCGCAGCCGATGCCGCGCAGCTCCTTGATCAGCGCCTCGTGCCGCGGCCGGTCGAGGACGCAGGCGGTGATATCGGCGGGCGCGACGCCCTTCGCCGCCGCCAGCGCCGCGACGTTCGCCGTCACCGAGCGGCCGAGGTCGATCGTGCCGGCGGCATAGCCGGGGCCGATCGCGATCTTGTCCATATAGACGTCGGGCGCGTTGAGCAGGTCGCCCTCGGCGGCGATGGCGAGCACGGCGAGCGCGTTGGGGCCGGCCTTGGCGGCGATCGTCGTCCCCTCGAGCGGGTCGAGCGCGATGTCGATCTTCGGCCCGGTGCCCTGCGCGCGGCCGACCTTTTCGCCGATATAGAGCATCGGCGCCTCGTCGCGCTCGCCCTCGCCGATGACGATCGTGCCGTCGAAGTCGAGCTGGTTCAGCGCGTCGCGCATCGCCTCGACTGCGGCGGCGTCGGCGGCATGCTCGTCGCCGCGGCCGATCTGCTTGAGGCAGGCGATCGCCGCATGTTCGGTGACGCGGACCATCTCCAGCACGAGGACGCGGTCGAGGACGTTGCCGGAGATCGGGCTGGGCATGACGGCTCCTGGGAACATGGCGACCGCGGGGTAGCCGAAAGCGCCGCCGGTGGAAAGCATGTCAGAAGTCGAGGATGTGCATCATCATCGGCCGGCCGGTGACGCTGTTCGACGTCGCCATCCGGTCGAGCGCGGCCTCGATCGCCGACTGGCGGACGGCGTGGCTGACCATGACGACATAGACGCCGTTCCCGGCGCCACCGCCGGCCGGGCCGCGCTGGATCAGGCTCTCGATCGACACGCCGGCGTCGCGCAGCGCCGCGGTCAGCTCGGCGAGGACGCCGGGCCGGTCGGCGACCATCAGCCGGAGGTAGAAGCGGCCGACGTGCGCGCCGGTATCGGCGGGGGCGAGCGCGGCGAGGCGCGCGGTCGGCATCGCGAACGCCGGCCCGACCTCGCCGCGGGCGACGTCGATCAGGTCGGCGACGACTGCCGACGCGGTCGGCCCCTCGCCGGCACCGCGCCCCTGGAACAGCAGCCGGCCGACGAAATTGCCTTCGGCGACGACGGCGTTCAACGAGCCGTCGGCGTGCGCCAGCGGATGCGCCAGCGGCACGAGGCACGGGTGGACGCGCTGGAACAGCGCGCCGTCGACCTCGCTCGCCAGCCCGACGAGCTTGATGCGGAAGCCGAGCGTCGCCGCATGGTCGATGTCGACCGCCTCGACCGCGCGGATGCCGTCGACCGCGACGTGAGCGAAGTCGATCCGCGCGCCGAAGGCGATCGCGGCGAGGATCGACAGCTTGTGCGCGGCGTCGATGCCGTCGATGTCGAAGCTCGGGTCGCTCTCGGCATAGCCCAGGCGCTGCGCGTCGGCGAGCACCTCGGCGAAGCCGAGCCGCTCGGCCTCCATTCGCGTCAGGATGTAATTGCACGTGCCGTTGAGGATGCCGTAGACGCGCTCGATCGCGTTCGCCGCCGCGCCCTCGCGCAGCGCCTTGATCACCGGGATGCCGCCGGCGACCGCCGCCTCGTACTTGAGCGCGGCGCCGCGCGTCTCGGCGAGCTGCGCCAGCTCGAGGCCGTGGTGCGCGAGCATCGCCTTGTTCGCGGTGACGAAGCCCTTGCCGCAGTCGAGCGTCGCCCGCGCCAGCGTCAGCGCCGGGCCGTCGGCCCCGCCGACGAGCTCGACGACGACGTCGACGTCGTCGCGGTGGCACAGCTGCGTCGCGTCGTCGACCCAGGCGAAGCGGTCGAGCGCGACGCCGCGCTCGCGGTGGCGGTCGCGCGCCGAGACGGCAGTGACGACGATCGCCCGGTCGGCGCGCCGCTCGATCAGCGCGGCGTTGACGTCGAGCAGCTTGACCACGCCCGCCCCGACCGTCCCGACTCCGGCGAGCCCGACGCGCAGCGGCGTCACGCGCGCACCGCCTTCGCCCGCGGAAGTTGACGATCTTGACGCCACGTCGGATCGAAACGCGGGTCCCCGGCGGGGACGAGCGTGGGCGAAGCGAGGGGGGACCGGCCGATCATGCCGGGCACGCTAACCGGCCGGAACCGTGTAGGACAGGGTAAAGTTCGGCACTGTCCGCGGTCATGTCGGGAGCCAGGCGCCGTGGATGCCGGGCGGGATGCGGTGGGGGATGCGCACGGTCGCGACGGGCGGGTCCTCGATCGCGTGCGCGGCGATGATCTCGAGCGCGGTGGCGTCGCCGTCGGCCTCGACGACGAGGCCGACGAGCCAGCCGTCGTCCTCGGCGGCGTCCACGCTCCGCGGGACGAAGACGAACTCGCCCGGCACGCGCGCGGCGCCGAAGCGGTGCGCGCGGCGCGTGCCGGTTTCGAGGTCGTGCCGGTAGAGCGGCGCCTCGCCGACGAGGGCCTCGTTGCGGCCGGCGGGCAAGCCGAGGGTGTAGGCGTAGCGGTAGGGCCGTCCGCTCCGCCGCTCGTCGATCCGCGGCAGCTCCTGCGGGTCGGCGTCGATCACGCGGCGGTCGACCGAGCCGGCGACGGGATCGACCGTCCAGCGCTCGAAGCCGCGCGGCAGCGCGTCGGGGCCGTCGTTCCGGCCGGCGAACATCCGGTCATAGGCGATGACGTCGAGCACCAGCCGGCCGTCGGGCAGGTCGTAGGCGTTGGCCGCGTGGAAGACGAAGCACGGGTCGAGCGGCAGCCAGATCATGTCGGCGGCGGCGCCCTCGCGCGGCAGCAGCCCCAGCCGCGCCGGATGCCGCGGGTTCCACGCGTAGGGGAAGCCGTGGCCCGCGAGGATGGTCCGCATCGACAGCGTCATCGGCAGGTCGAGCACGACGACGAAGCGGTCGGTGATGGCGCAGTCGTGGATCAGCGGGCCGTGCGCGACCGGGATGACCAGCGAGCGCCGGACGCGCCCCACGGGATCGACGACGTTGTAGCGCACCCGCTTCGGATCGGACGCCTCGTAGCAGATGGCGTGGAGCTCGCCCGTCGCCGGATCGCGCCGCGGATGCGCGGTGAACGATCCCGGCAGGGTGCCGGCGAAGTCGTCGTAGCGCTGCTCGTCGAGGTCCTCGCCGAAGTGGACCGGCGTGCTGCCCGCCTCGACCAGCGCATAGCCGCCGCCGGCGTGGCCGAGGACGCTGGTGTTGACCGTGTCGAAGACGTGCCGCGGACCGGGCGCGGGGGCGAAGCCGCGCAGCTTCGCCACCGCGGTCGACCGGATCCAGCGGTTGCGATACCAGCACGCGCGGCCGCCGGCGAGGCGGATGCCGTGGAGCATGCCGTCGCCGGTGAAGAAGTGATAGCTGCGCGGGTCGGCGGCGGCGGCGTTGGGGCCGATCCGCACATAGCGTCCGTCGAGCTCGGGCGGCAGCACGCCGTCGACCGCGAGGTCGGTCAGCGTCAGTTCCTCGGTCATCGGTCGGTGGATGCCGGTCAGCAGCGGGTGCGGCGCGTCGCGCGGGGGCAGGCGCGCGCGGTTGAACGCCGCGATCCGCGCGATCACCGGCGAACTGATCGCCCGCACCGCGCCCTCGACCGCCGCCGCGGCGCGGTCGGCGAGTGTCATGGCACGCCGGCGGTCAGCTGGCGCCGGTCCTGATCCGCACGCCGGCGTAGAAATAACGGCCGATCGCCGAGATCGGCTGGTTGATCGCGTTGCCGGGGTCGGGGCGCTGGTCGGACAGGTTGAGCACGCCGACGTAGAAGGACGTGCCCGACTTGACCTCGTAGCTGACCTGGAGATCGTGCTGCCACAATTCGCTGTAGCGCAGCTGGTCGGGGGCGGCATAGAGCGGATCGTTGTCGGTGGTCAGCTTGTCGACCGTCCGCGTGCCGTTGGCCCAGCGCAGGTTGTAGCTGAGCGTCGCGCCGCCGAGCGTCCAGCTCGGCGAGAAGGTGGCGTTGTACTTGGGCGCGTTCGGCTGGTCGAGCCGGTCGGTCACCGCCGCGCCCGGCGAGCCGATGAACGCGAGCCGGTCGAGATAGCCGCCGACGAGCCGCAGGTCGATCGTCCCCAGCCGGTCGGTGCGGATGACATAGTCGAGGTTGACGTCGGCGCCGGCGGTGCGGAAGCGCGCGACGTTCTGCGGCTGGACGGTATAGCCGTTGATCGTGCCGGTGCCCGGCGCACGCGACACCGCGCGGCAGAACTGGTTGTCGATCGTCGGCTGGTCGACGCACAGCGAGGCGAGGTCCGACGGCACGGCGGTGTTGATCGCGTCCTTGAGGTTGATGTCGTACCAGTCGACCGAGGCGGTGAACCCGCGCAGGAAGCGCGGCCGCAGCACGACGCCCGCGGTCCACGTCCGCGCCGTCTCGGCGCGGAGGTCGGGATTGCCCGAGCGGACGCCGGCGATGTTATTCGGCGTCTGCAGCGCGTCCGAGATCGTCGCGCCGAGGCCGGCGAGCAGCGCGGTGCAGTTGGCGACGCGGAACGACGTGCCGTTGCCGAGCTGCTGCGGCGAGCACGGATCGGTGAAGAAGTTCGAATCGCCGCTGGTCGGCTGGAACAGCTCGCCGATGTTCGGCGCGCGCACCGCCTCGCCGTACGAGCCGCGGAAGCTGACGTCGCGCACCGGCGCGTAGACGCCGTTCACCTGCCACGTGTTGGTGTCGCCGATCGTCGAATAGCTGGAGAAGCGGTACGCCGCGCCGAGCGACAGCGTCTCGGCGAAGGGCTGGCCCTGGAGGATCGGCGCGTTGAGCTCGCCGAACGCCTCCTTGACGTCGAACCGGCCGCCCGAGGCGACGACGAGCGTCGGTTCGGTGAAGGCGACGAAGCGGTTGTCGCGCAGATATTCGCTCGGGCGGAAGGCGCTCGTCTCGCGCCGGTACTCGCCGCCGAACGAGAACTGGACCGGGCCGCCGGGCAGCTTGAACCACGCGCCGAAGTCGCCGCTGACCGACGCGCTCGCGACCTGCTGGGTGATGCGCGCCCGGCTGGTGTCGTCGACCTGGAAGAACGCCAGCGCCTCGCGGCCGATCGGCCCGGGGCCGAACAGGCTGACCGGCACGCAGCCGGCGAGGCCCGAGCGGCACACGGGCGCGCCGGTCGCCGGGCTGGCGACGACGTCGAGTGCCGCCGCATAGCGGTCGGCGAGCAGGTTGTTGAGCTTGGTGATCGCGACGTCGGTGCGGCCGTACTGGTAATAGGCGTCGTAGGTCGCGTGGTCGCTGATGCGGCCCGAGGCGCCGATCACGCCGCGATACGTCTGCCGCAGGTCGCTCTCGCCGTGGCGGCCGTAGTCGATATTGTCGCGCGTGACGCTGACGAAGTCCCGGCCGGCGGCGACCGCGGCGGCGCGGATCGCCGGCGGCACGAACGGGTTCTCCAGCGAGACGGACGTGCCGTAGGTGCCGATATAATAGTCGGACGTCGTCGCCCGCGTCCGCGCATACTTGCCCTCGACCGACAGCTTGAGCGCGTCCGACACGTCGTAGTGGCCGAGCAGGTTGACGTCGTGGCGGACGATGCGCGGCGCGAGGTCGCCCGAATAGAAGCCGGCGACCGGCGTGTCGTCGCCGCCGACCGAATAATAGGCGGCGGGCGTGCCGCGGCGGTACGGCTGGCCGAGGCCGTTGAAGTCGGCGGAAAAGTCGCCGTCGACGTCGACCGCGCCGATCGGCGATTCGCCCGGATAGCGCAGGTCGCCGACGAGGATGTTGTGCGGCGCGGTCGGGTCGCTCGCCGCCGCGTCGTTCGGGATCAGATACTGGCGCCGGCCGGCGCGGAGATAGGCGCGGTCGTCGTTCCGCAGCGGATCGTCGGCGTTGTATTCGTACGCCAGCGTCAGGTTGGCGCGGCCGTCGGCGAAGGTCTTGCCCGCGACGACCGCGGCGAAGCGGTTGCCGGCGTCGCCTTGGCTCGAGATGCCGAACTGGCTGCGCGCCGCGACGCCGTCGAAGTCGCGCTTGAGGATGAAGTTGACCACGCCCGAGACGCCGTCGGCGCCGTAGACCGCCGACGCGCCGCCGGTCAGGACGTCGACGCGCTCGATCAGGTCGGTCGGGATGCTGTTGATGTCGACCGCGGCGCTGTTCGGCTCGCCGGCGACGTGCCGCCGGCCGTTGACCAGCACCAGCGTGCGGTTGACGCCGAGGTTGCGCAGGTTGAGCTCGTTGAGCCCCGCCGCGCCGAACGGGTTGGCCGATACGGCATTGCCGCCCGACGTCTGGGTGAAGTCGCGCGACCCGGTCAGCGCCGGCACGCGGATGAGGAAGTTGGTGATGTTGGTGTTGCCCGACTGGGTGATCGCCGCCGCGTCGAACGAGGTGATCGGGTTCGGCGCGGCGAACTCCGACCGCGCGAT
>CAXUEV010000089.1:0-6779 GCA_964250105.1 uncultured Sphingomonadaceae bacterium | reverse complement strand
TGCTGCTGCTGGCGGTGGTGCCGGCGCGGATCGTGGTGGCGGCGAGCATCTACGGGCTGGCGGCATCGCTGGCGCGAACCGCCGCGGTCGACGCCGGCATGACGCTGTTCAGCCCGGGCCTGTGGCTGCTGGCGCTGTTCGACCTGCTGGCGGTCGGCCTTGCGGCGACGCTGCCGGCGGTGGTCTATGTGCAGCTGGCGCGGCGGGGATAGTAGGGGCCGCGGCGAAGCCGCGTCGTCGGTCGGGTTCGGCTGGAAGCCGACTCGCCGGCCGGCATGGTGCGAGTCGATGGTCAGTAGCCGAACGCGAAGGGCGTTCGACCACTGACCATTCGCCGCACTGCGGCTTAGCGGCTGTAGAACTCGACGACGAGGTTCGGCTCCATCCGCACGGCGTACGGCACCTCGTCGAGCGTGGGCACACGGACGTAGGTCGCCTTGGCACCGTCGACCGCGACATATTCGGGCGTCTCGCGCTCGGTCAGGCCCATCGCCTCGAGGACGAGCGCCATCTCCTTGGCCTTGTTGCCGAGCTCGACGACGTCGCCCGGCTTGACCTTGGCCGAGGCGATGTTGCAGCGGCGGCCGTTGATCAGGATATGGCCGTGGTTGACGATCTGCCGCGCGGCGAAGATCGTCGGCGCGAACTTGGCGCGGAAGATGACCATGTCGAGGCGCTGCTCGAGCAGGCCGATCAGGTTCTGTGAGGTGTCGCCCTTCATGCGGACCGCCTCGGCATAGGTGGCACGGAACTGGCGCTCGGTGACGTCGCCGTAATAGCCCTTGAGCTTCTGCTTGGCGCGAAGCTGGATGCCGAAGTCCGAAACCTTGCCCTTGCGGCGCTGGCCGTGCTGGCCGGGACCGTATTCGCGCTTGTTGACCGGCGACTTCGGCCGGCCCCAGATATTCTCGCCCATGCGGCGGTCGAGCTTGTACTTCGCGTTCGTGCGCTTCGTCATCGATGATCCAACTTGCTGCGGCCTATGGCCCGGAACCGCACCGCACGACCAAGCCTGTCGTACGCGGCCACCGCTTCACCGGACGTGCGGGGCCAATTGCGAAGCGGGTCGGTTAGGCGAAACGGGCGGCGGGGTCAAGGTGCGCCGCTGAATACCGTCAGGTCAATTTGATGACCCCGATGATGATGCCGCAGAACGTGACCAACATGCCGAACATCCAGATGATCGTCTTGTTCTGCGTCGAGGCGATGAGTTCCTTGACACCGGCGATCTCGACCTTGAGCTCGGCAACGTCGACTTTGGTCGCCAGGTCCTCGCGATACGTCGCCGCAGCGTCGGCAATCGCCTTACTGATCGCGCGTGCGCCACCATCGTCGATACCGGCGGCGGCGATGGCCTCGTAGGTTGCAAGTGTATCGATCGTCGTCGTCATGCTTATCTCTATACGCATTTGCCCCCGCGCGCGAAAGCTCGCGCTGCGGGACGGCGCCCGCGTTCCTTGACCGCGGCGGACGCGCCCTGTACCAGCCCGGCTTTACCGCATATCCGGAGTTTGCCCGATGGCCCGCGTCACGGTCGAAGACTGCGTCGACAAGATCCCTAACCGCTTCGAGCTCGTGCTGATGGCGGGAACCCGCGCGCGGCAGATTTCGAGCGGCGCCGAGATCCTCGTCGACCGCGACCGCGACAAGAACCCGGTCGTCGCACTGCGCGAGATCGCCGACCAGAAGGTCGTGCCCGCGGTCCTCGAGGAGGCGCTGGTCTCGTCGATGCAGCGCGTCGTCCAGGCCGAGGACGATGCCCCCGATGCGGTCGGCTCGCTGGCGGCGTCGGCGGAGGCGTTGCGGCTGACCGCCGCCCAGCCGCCGCGGAACCAGAACCTCGGGCCTGACTACGAATAAATCTTCGGCGGCACCGCCGGCAGGCGCAGACCGCTCAGCCACTGCTGGATATAGGCACCGTGCGCCGACGTGCCGGTCCGCGTCGGCAGCTGCGTCTTGATGAAATAACCGCCGTCGGCGACCCCGACGTAGAACGTCTCCTGGACGACCGTCAGCGCGCCGGGAACGCCCGCGGTCGGCAGGTACAGCTCGATCCGCGTGTAGAGGACGTTGCCGACCTGGCGCACCGTGCTGACGGTGACCCGCACGCCCGGCGCGAGCGCCTCGAGCGAGATCGCCTGCGTGACCGAATTGACCATCAGGATCAGCGGCAGCCGGCCGCGCAGCAGCTGTTCGAGGCTCGTCGCGACCTGCGCCGCGCTCGCGTCGGCGGCGGGAGCCGGCAAGGACGTCGGTGGTACTGCGGGAGCGGCACCGGCAGTGGCCCCTGCGGCGCGGGCGGTGATCAGGTCCGCCGTCGCCGGATCGACATATTGCAGCACGATGCCCGGCTGGAAGACGAAGGTCACCGGCTGCACGTCGTCTTCGGCGACCCGCATCGCGGCGGCGAACTCGAACCGCTCGTCATGCTTCCAGACATGGACCGGGACGTCGGGGACGGGCGGCGGCAGATAGGCGGAGTCGATCACGATATTCTCGCGCGTCATCTCGCTTTCGAGCATCGTCCGCTGCGTCCACCCGGGCCGCGGCGCCTGGTCGAGGAAGAACAGCCCGTTTGCGAACGACGCAAACTTCTTCGGCAGCGCCAGCGCCGCCTCGGTCGAGATCGTCAGCTTGCTGACGTCGAGCGGCGCCGGCTTGCCGCCGACGTCGCGTTCGATCCGGGCGAAACGATCGTCGCTCGCCGCCAGCTCGGCCTTGAGCGCGGCCGCCTCCGCCTGCGCGGCATTGAGCGCGCCCTGGTGCTGGGCGGCGGCGAGGTCGAGCTTGCGCTGGCTGGCGTCGGCCCCGAGATACGCCATGATGCCGGCGACGACGCCGCCGCTGCTCACCGCCACGCCGGCGAGCGCGATGAATGGGTTGGCCTCGATGAACGCCGCCAAGGTCATATCGCCCCCAATATCGAACAAGTTAAGCATGACCCCGGCAGAGGGTCAATCACCGGGAACCGGCGCGGGCGATTGTCGGCGGGGCGCCGACGCCCCATAATAAACCCATGCTGCGCCAGTACGAACTCGTCGACCGCGTCCTCGCCTACGACCCGGACGCCAACGAAGACTTGCTCAACCGCGCCTATGTCTTTTCGATGAAGGCGCACGGGTCACAGCTCCGCGCCTCGGGCGATCCCTATTTCAGCCATCCGATCGAGGTCGCCGGCATCCTCACCGAGCTCAAGCTCGATGACGAGACGATCGCCACGGGCATCCTCCACGACACGATCGAGGACACCGTCGCCACCCCGGCGCAGATCGAGAAGCTGTTCGGCCGCAACGTCGCGCGGCTGGTCGACGGCGTCACCAAGCTGTCGAAGATCGAGGCGCAGACCGAGAACGAGCGCGCCGCCGAGAATCTGCGCAAGTTCCTGCTGGCGATGTCGACCGACATCCGCGTCCTGCTGGTCAAGCTCGCTGACCGGCTCCACAACATGCGGACGCTCCACTTCATCCCGGCACCCGAGAAGCGCCGGCGGATCGCCCGCGAGACGATGGACATCTATGCGCCGCTGGCCGAGCGCATCGGCCTGTACGAGTTCATGGACGAGTTGCAGGGACTGGCGTTCCGGCATCTCGAGCCCGAGGGCTACGATTCGGTGGTCAAGCGGCTCGAGGCGCTGCGGCCCAAGGGCGTCGACCTCGTCGAGCGCGTCCGCACCGGCATCACGCTGCTGATCGGCCAGGGCGGGATCGCCGCCAGCGTCGTCGGCCGCGAGAAGCGGCCGTTCTCGATCTGGCAGAAGATGCAGGCGCGCCACATGGCGTTCGAGAACCTGCCCGACGTCATGGCCTTCCGCGTCCTCGTGCCCGATCCGGCGTCGTGCTACCGCGCGCTCGGCATCATCCACCAGCGCTGGCCGGCGGTGCCAGGGCGGTTCAAGGACTTCATCTCGACCCCCAAGCGCAACGGTTATCGTTCGCTGCACACGACCGTCATGCACAGCGAGCGGATGCGGATCGAGATCCAGATCCGCACGCCCGAGATGGACCGCGAGGCCGAGCTCGGGCTGGCGGCGCACTGGGCGTACAAGCAGGGCGACGACGGTGCCCCGGCGCGCGAGGCCTACCCGTGGCTGCGCGACCTGCTCGAAATCCTCGAACAGGCGTCGACGCCCGAGGAGCTGCTCGAGCACACGCGGCTGGCGATGTTCCAGGACCAGGTGTTCGCCTTCACCCCCAAGGGCGAGCTGATCCAGCTTCCCGCCGGCGCCTGCCCGGTCGACTTCGCCTATGCCGTCCACACCGACATGGGCGACACCTGCGTCGGCGCCAAGGTCAACGGCCGCGTCGTGCCGCTGCGGACGACGCTCGCGAACGGCGACCAGGTCGAGATCCTGCGGTCGAAGGCGCAGCATCCCGATCCGCTGTGGGAGAGCTTCGTCGTCTCGGTCAAGGCGCGGTCGGCGGTGCGCCGCTTCGTCCGCCAGAAGCAGCGCAGCGAGCTGCTGGCAATGGGACGCAAGCTCTACGACGAGGTCGTCGCGCGGTTGAAGCTGCCGCTGTCGGACGATGCGGTGACGGCGGCGCTCGCGCGGCTCAAGCTCGCCGACCGCAACGCGCTGTACCTCGCGCTGGCGCACCAGACGGTCAACGACGCGGCGCTGCTCGAAGCGGTGCTGCCCGGCTCGACCGCGAATCTCAAGACGCGCAAGCGCGGCAAGTCGGGCGCGAGATCGGCGATTTCGATTCGCGGCCTGACGCCGGGCGTCGCCTTCCAGCTGGCCGACTGCTGCCATCCGATCCCGGGCGACCGCATCGTCGGCGTCAGCCGCCCCGGCACCGGCATCGAGGTCCACGGCATCGACTGCGCGACGCTCGAGGAGACCGGCCCGAGCCAGGCCGAATGGCTCGACCTGCAATGGGGCGACGAGGCCGAGACCGCGGTCGCGCGGCTGGTCGCGGTCGTCCACAACCAGCCCGGCAGCCTCGCCGCGCTGACCTCGATCCTCGCGCATCACGGCGCCAATATCGTCAACCTCGCGCTGAAGCTGCGCGACCGCGCGTTCCACAGCTTCGTCGTCGACATCGAGGTCGACGATCTCGCCCACCTGACCAACATCATCGCCGCGCTCAGGGCGACGCAGGCGGTGGTCTCAGTCGACCGCGTCAAGGCGTAGCACGCCGGTCGAGCGTCGCCGCGATCGCCGCCTTGGCGCGGTCGAGCACCTCGGCGAGCGGCAGCGTGGCGTCGATGTCGACGATCGGCGCGCCGGCGAACGATAGCCGCGGCACGGCATCGACCTTCGCCTCGAGCGACGAACGGCGGTGGTCGGGCTTGCGCGCCACCGCCGTCGCGAGGTCGACGTTGAGCCGGATGACGAGGTCGGGCACGAACCCCTCCATCCAGCGGTAATAGGCCCACTCGCGCGCGCCCAGCCATCGCGTCACCGCGCTCGTCGGGGCGGCGGCGTAGAGGCCGGGGCCGTCCATCGGTCCGGGTACCGCGGTCTGCGGGAAACGGTCGGCGAGCACCGTCACGCCGCGGCGGCGCACCGCCAGCATCCGCCGGAACCGGCGCACGCGGCGCATCGACAACAGGTAGATGACGATCGCCGTCACCGCCCCGGGGCCGGCGTCGTCGCGCGCGCCGCTCGCCTTCGCCGTGATCCGGCGGTCGGCCCGCTTGCCCACCAGCGGCACGCGGGCGATCGCCCGGCCCATGTTGCCCGACTGCTTGCCGAGGTGGCAGATTTGCGTCGGCCCGCGCGTCGCCAGCCAGGCGTGGAGCGCCGCGCACACCGTCGACTTGCCCGAGCCGTCGGAGCCGACGACGGCGATCAGCGGAGCAAGGAGTTCGTCGCGCATCGGATACCGCTCGCCGGCCAGCTTCGTCGCAGCCCTCTAAAGTTCGGCGGCGGACGGCACAACCGCTGCCATCGACGGCGTCCGTAATGGGGCTGTCCTACAACGTACCGATCGGTCTAGCCTCCCGGCGATGACGACGATTCCGCCTTGCCGCCAACGGTATTTTAGCCGTCCCGGTTCATATCGGGGTGGTTTCGATTTGACGTGGCGTCAAGATCGTCAACTTCCGACTTGCACGGGCGAGTCGCCGCCGCGTTGCCCGGCGGCGGGCAAAGCCGCTATGCCGGCGCGGCGATGGCAGCAGCATGGTCGATCATGAAGCACTGGTTCTCCGACGGGGCATTCCGTGCGGTGGTCCGCAACGCGGGCAAGCTCGGCTCGACCAAGCTGATCGGCGCCGGGATCGGGCTTGTCGCGCTGGCCGCCACCGGGCGGGCGCTCGATCCGCGCGCGTTCGGCATCCTGATGGTCGTCCACAGCTACGCCACCAGCATCGGCACGCTGGTCAAGTTCCAGAGCTGGCAGCTGATCCTGCGCTACGGCGGCCCGGCGCTGCAACGCGGCGACCTGCAGAGCGCCGAGGACGCGATCCGCCTCGCCTTCGGGCTCGACATCGTCAGCGGCCTCGTCGGCATGCTCGCGGCGATGGCGGCGTTGCCGTGGCTCGCCGACGTGTTCGCCATCCCCGACGGCTACCGCGGCCTCGTCGTCGCCTATTGCACGCTGGTGCCGACGATGGCGGCGGCGACACCGGTCGGCGTGCTGCGCCTGCTCGACCGCTTCGACGCGCTCGCCGCGCAGCAGCTGGTGACGCCGGCGCTGCGCCTGGTCGGGGCGGCGACCGCGTACCTGACCGGCGCCGGCTTCGTCGGCTTCGTCGTCACCTGGTACGTCGCCGACCTCGCCGGCGACCTCGTCCTCTGGGCGATGGCGGTGCGGGCGCTGCGCCGCAGCCGGATG
>CAXUEV010000088.1:0-6805 GCA_964250105.1 uncultured Sphingomonadaceae bacterium | reverse complement strand
GCGGCTGGCTGGCGCTGTCGCAGCGCCGCCGCCCGGGCGACAATCTCCGCCTCGCCGACCTCGACGCGCTCGCCCGCCGCGCCGGGATCGGCGCGGTCGCCACTGGCGACGTTCTCTATCACAGCCCCGACCGCCGCGTGCTGCAGGACGTCGTCACCTGCATCCGCCGCGGCTGCACGATCGACGACGCCGGCTTCCGCCGCGAACGCCATGCCGATCGCCATCTGAAGTCGGGAGCCGAAATGGCGCGCCGCTTCAGCCGGCTGCCGCATGCCGTCGCCGCCTCGAGCGAGATCGCAGCCCGCTGTCGCTTCAGCTTGAAACAGCTCGAATATCAATATCCCGACGAGAGCATCCGCCGGCTGGAAACGCCGCAGGCGACGCTCGACTGGCTGACGTGGGACCGGGCGGCGTGGCGCTATCCGGGCGGCGTGCCGGACACGGTCGCCGACCAGCTGCGCCACGAACTCGCGCTGATCGCCGAATTCGGTTATGCGCCCTACTTCCTCACCGTCCACGCCATCGTCCGCTTCGCGCGGTCGCAGGACATATTGTGCCAGGGACGCGGCTCGGCGGCGAATTCGGCGGTATGCTATGTGCTCGGCATCACCTCGATCGATCCGGTCGAGAGCGGGCTGCTGTTCGAACGCTTCATCTCGACCGCGCGCGACGAACCGCCCGACATCGATGTCGATTTCGAGCACGAACATCGCGAACAAGTGATCCAGTGGATCTACGACACCTACGGCCGCGACCGCGCGGCGCTGACGGCGACCGTCATCCGCTATCGCTCGAAGGGTGCGATCCGCGAGGTCGGCAAGGTCCTCGGGCTGAGCGAGGACGTGACGGCGGCGCTGAGCAACCAGGTCTGGGGCTGGTCGCGCGAGGGGGTCGAGCCGAAGCACGCCGAGCAGCTCAACCTCAACCCCGCCGACCGCCGGCTGCAGCTGACGCTCGAGCTTGCCCGCCAGCTGATCGGCACGCCGCGGCACCTGTCGCAGCACCCCGGCGGCTTCGTCCTGACGGTCGACCGGCTCGACGAGCTCGTGCCGATCGAGCCGGCGGCGATGGACAAGCGGCAGGTGATCGAATGGGACAAGGACGACATCGCCATCCTCAAGTTCATGAAGGTCGACGTGCTCGGGCTGGGGATGCTCGGCTGCATGCGCCGCGCCTATGATTTATTGGGCAAGCACAAGGACATCGCGCTCGATCTTGCGACGACGCCGCGCGAGGATGCGGCGACCTTCGACATGATCTGCGCCGCCGACACGGTCGGCGTCTTCCAGATCGAGAGCCGGGCGCAGATGAGCATGCTGCCGCGGCTGCGCCCGCGTACCCTGTACGACCTCGTCATCGAGGTGGCGATCGTCCGCCCCGGACCGATCCAGGGCGACATGGTCCATCCCTATCTGCGGCGGCGCGAGAAGAAGGAAACGGTCGACTATCCGTCGCCAGAACTGCGCGCGGTGCTCGAAAAGACGCTGGGGGTGCCGCTGTTCCAGGAGCAGGCGATGAAGGTGGCGATGGTCGCGGCCGGGTTCTCGGCGACCGAGGCGGACGCGCTGCGCCGGTCGATGGCGACCTTCAAGCACACCGGCGGCGTCGGCGGCTTCCACGACAAGATGATCGACGGCATGGTCGCCAACGGCTATTCGCGCGACTTCGCCGAACGCACCTTCAGGCAGATCGAGGGCTTCGGCAGCTACGGCTTTCCCGAGAGCCACGCCGCCAGCTTCGCGCTCGTCGCCTATGCCTCGAGCTGGCTCAAATGCCATCATCCCGACATCTTCCTCGCCGCCCTGCTCAACGCCCAGCCGATGGGATTCTACGCACCCGCGCAATTGGTTAGCGACGCCCGCTCGCACGGCGTCGAGGTGCGGCCGATCTGCATCCAGGCGTCGGGCTGGGACAGCAGCATCGAGGACGGCGGTGGCCGCTGGCGTCCGGTTCGACTCGGCCTGCGCATGGCCAAGGGCGTGGGGTCGAAGGACGTTGAGGCGCTGCTCGCCGCGCGTACCGGGGGGGCGTTCACCGGCATCGACGACGTGCGGCGGCGGAGCGGGGTGTCGCGGGCGACGCTGGAGAAGCTCGCCGAGGCCGACGCCTTCGCTGCGCTGGGGCTCGACCGGCGGCAGGCGCTCTGGGCGCTGCGCGGCCTGCATACCGACGAATTGCCGTTGTTCGCCGGGGTCTACGACCGGGAGCCGGCGGCGGCGCTCGACGCGCTGTCGGCGGGGAGCGAGGTGGTCGCCGATTATCGCAGCGTCCACCTGTCGCTGCGCGCGCATCCGCTCAGCTTCCTGCGCGCCGAACTGACCCGGCGGCGGATGACGAAATGCGCCGATCTCAACGGGATACGCGACGGACGTCGCGTCGAGGTGGCGGGGTTGGTGCTGCTGCGGCAGAAGCCGGGATCGGCCAAGGGGGTGATGTTCATGACGCTCGAGGACGAGAGCGGCATCGCCAACCTCGTCGTCTGGGCGCGATTGTTCGAGGCGCAGCGGCGGCTGATCCTGTCGGCGACGATGGTCTCGGTCCGCGGGCGGGTCCAGCGCGAGGGCGAGGTGATCCATGTCGTCGCCGACTGGCTGACCGACGAAACCGCGCTTTTACAGGAGGTTGGCGGCGACCGCCTCGACGTGCGGCTCGGCCGCGGCGACGGGGCGAAGCACGGCGGCGGTCCCGATCCGCGCGACAAGGCGCCGGCGATCAGGGTGGCGACGCGCGACTTCCGCTGAGCAGGGCGGCGACGAAGCCGGCGAGGCCGGGCTGGCGGCTGCGGCGCAGGCGTTCGGCCTTGAGGATCGCGCGGATCGCCCCGAGGCAGACGTCGGGGTCGTCGTTGACCAGGATATAATCGTATTCGTTCCAGTGACTTATCTCGGCTTCCGCGCGTTGCATGCGAGCGGCGACGACGTCGTCGCGGTCGGTGGCGCGGGTGCGGAGGCGGCGTTCGAGTTCGGCGAGCGATGGCGGCAGGATGAAGATGCGGACGAGGTCGGCGGCGGCGTCGGCCCATTCGAGCTGCTGCGCGCCCTGCCAGTCGATGTCGAACAGGACGTCGCGCCCGGCGTCGAGGATCGCCGCCACCGGCGCCTGCGGGGTGCCGTAGCGGAAACCGAAAACCGTCGCCCATTCAAGCAGTTGGCGGCTCTTCTCGAGTTCCTCGAAGCGCGCGTCAGTGACGAAGTGATAGTCGCGGCCGTCGATCTCGTTCGCCCGCGGCGGGCGCGTGGTGACCGAGATCGACATGACGATGTCGGGATCGTCGACCAGCAGGCGGCGCGACATCGTCGTCTTGCCCGCCCCACTTGGTGAGGACAGGACGAACATCAAACCGCGGCGGTTAACTCGGACGGCGTCGCCGGTCATGCCCGCGCGACGGCCGCGGCACGCGCTGCGGGACGGCATGGCCACGCGACCACGCCGCCGCCGCGACCCCCCTGCCCCGTCGCCGGCACCGCGCCGGCACGGTTCTCAGGCATCGGGACCGAGCATCGCCTCGGCGCGGACGACGCGGCGGAAGCGCGCCTCGTCGACCAGCCCGAGCTCGAGCCCGGCCTCGAGCAGCGACTGGCCGCTGTGGTGCGCGTGCTTGGCGATCTTCGCGGCATTGTCGTAGCCGATCTCGGGGGCGAGCGCGGTGACGAGCATCAGCGACCGCTCGACCAGCTCGGCGATGCGGTCGCGGTTGGGCTCGGTGCCGGCGACGCAGCGGTCGGCGAAGCTGACGGCGGCGTCGGCGATGAGGCGGATCGACTGGAGCACGGCGTCGGCGATGACCGGCTTGAACACGTTCAGCTCGAGGTGCCCCTGCGCGCCGCCGACGGTGACGGCGACATGGTTGCCGATGACGCGCGCGGCGACCATCGTCAGCGCCTCCGCCTGGGTCGGGTTGACCTTGCCCGGCATGATCGAGCTGCCGGGCTCGTTCTCGGGCAGCGCCAGCTCGCCGAGCCCCGAGCGCGGGCCGCTGCCGAGCAGGCGGAAGTCGTTGGCGATCTTGGTCAGGCTGACGGCGAGGACGTTGAGCGCCCCCGACAGCTCGACCATCGTGTCGTGCGACGCCAGCGCCTCGAACTTGTTCGGCGCGGTGACGAACGGCAGCCCGGTCAGGACGCCAAGCTCGGCGGCGACCGCCTCGGCGAAGCCCGCGGGCGTGTTGAGCCCGGTGCCGACCGCGGTGCCGCCCTGCGCGAGGCGGTGGAGCCGCGGCAGCACCGCCTCGATCCGGGCGATGCCGTCCGCGACCTGGGCGGCATAGCCCGACATCTCCTGGCCGAGCGTGACCGGCGTCGCGTCCTGGAGGTGGGTGCGGCCGATCTTGATGACGTCGCCCCACGCCGCGACCTTGGCGGCGAGCGCGGCGTGGAGGTGGCGCAGCCCGGGGATCAGCCGCGCGTCGACCTCCATCGCCGCGGCGACGTGCATCGCCGTCGGGAAGGTGTCGTTCGACGAGGCGCTGGCGTTGACATGGTCGTTCGGGTGGACCGGCGACTTGCCGCCGCGGGTGCCGGTGAGCAGCTCGTTGGCGCGTCCGGCGATGACCTCGTTGGCGTTCATGTTCGACTGGGTGCCCGACCCCGTCTGCCACACGACGAGCGGGAACTGGTCGTCGAAGCGGCCGGCGGCGACCTCGGCCGCCGCCTGCTCGATGACCGGCGCGAGATTGTCGTCGAGCGTGCCGAGGCGCGCGTTGACCCGCGCCGCCGCCTGCTTGATCAGCCCGAGGGCGTGGACCAGCGGCAGCGGCATGCGTTCGGTGCCGATCGGGAAGTTGCCGATCGAGCGCTGCGTCTGCGCCCCCCAATAGGCGGCGGCGTCGACGTCGATCGGACCGAAGCTGTCGGTTTCGGAGCGGGTGGCCATCGGCGCGCGCTAGACGTCCCAGACCAGCGGCAGCTCGTCCATGCCGATGACGATGCCGCCGTGGTAGCGCGGCGCCTTGTCGGGATCGAGACGGAACTGGGGGACGCGGGCGAGCAGCTCGGCGTACATGATCTGCATCTCGAGGCGCGCGAGGTGCGATCCGAGGCAGCGGTGCGGCCCGGCGCTGAACGCCATGTGCGGGGTCTTGCGCTCGAGGTCGATCTCGGTCGGCCGGTCGAACGCCTTGGGATCGCGGTTGGCGGCGGCGAGATACAGCAGGACGCGGTCGCGCTTCTTGAACTGGACGCCGTTCCATTCGGTGTCGTGGTCGACGCCGCGCGTCGGCTGGGCGACGGCATGGCAGCGCAGCAGCTCCTCCGACGCGGCGAGGATGTCCTTCGGGTTGGCGCGCAGGTGCGCCTGGAGCGCCTGGTCCTTCGCCAGCCGCATGACGCCGAACGACATGGCGTTGGTCACCGTGTCGAGCCCGGCGAAGAAGATCTGCACGGCATAGCCGACGCATTCCTCGTCGGTGACCGGGCGGCCGTCGAGCTTGATGTCGACGAGCTTGCTGATCAGGTCGTCCTCGGGCTTCACCCGGCGCGCCTGGATCAGCGTCCACATCTCCATCGACACCTGCTCGAGCGCCGCCATGCGCGACGGCACGTCGTGGTTGAGCAGGCACAGCGGCACCAGCGCGCGGAATTCGTGGAGCCGCTCAAGCGGCATGCCCATCAGCTTCATGAAGATCATGACCGGCATCGGCTCGGCGACGGCGGCGACGAAGTCGCAGCGGCCGTCGGCGGCGAAGGCGTCGACGAGGCGGATCGCGAGCGTCTTGATCTCGGCCTCGAGCGCCTGCATCAGCTTGGGCGTGAACGCCTGGACGATCGGCTTGCGGTACATGTCGTGGAGCGGCGGATCGACCGTGATCGGCGGCGCGAACTGGTCGTCGGGCCCGGGCGGCTTGGGAATGCCCATCATCCGGCTGGAGAAGATGTCGGTCGCGCGCGCGGCCTGGAAGACGAGCTCGTGCTCGTGGATCACCCAGTGGCCGCCGTATTCGGGCGTGTAGAAGATGCCCGGTGCGCCCTCGGCGCGGAGCTGGTCGATGCCTTCATAGACGCCGCCCGCCGCCTGGTAGCGCGCGTCGTTGTAGAAGTCGAACTGCCGGACGCGGCTGGGATCGACGTGATCGGGTACGGCGGCGTGCGTGGCCATGAGCTTCTCCGTCTGGTCCGCCCCATGGCGGACCCCGCTTGTGCCACCATGCGCCGCCAAAACAAAGGCCCCGAAGATCGTTGGCACGATGGCTGGACGATCGCCGGCGCGCACGCTCCGCGCCGCCCCGCCGGCGTGCTATGCCAGCGACGTAGCCGCGAAGCGAAGGGCGATCATGGCCGAACCCGTGCTGGTGGGCATCCTGTCCGACATGGCGGCGTCCGACGCCGACGGCGCGTCGGCGGCGTTCGAGGGCTTCATCCGGCTGGCGCTCGACCCGATCGTCGCCAGCGGCCGGATCGACCGCGACGTGCGCTTCGTCCACGGCCACAGCCTCGGGCTGCCCGGCGGCACGGCGCATGCGGTCGAGCGCGCCTTCGCCGACCTCGCGGCGCAGGGGGTGCTGGCGGTGGTCGGCCCGGCAATCGGCGACAACGCGCTGGTGGCAACGCCGCTCGCCGACCGATTCGGCGTGCCGACGATCAACTATGCCGGCACCGAGCGCGCGCGCAGCGCGTGGATGTTCCACCTCCAGGTCGGATCGCACGAGGACGAGCCGGTCGTCATCGCCCGCGAGCTGCAGCGGCTCGGCGTCGGCCGCGTCGGCGTGATCTACGACAGGTCGCCGATCGGCCGGCGCTACTTCGGCTTCCTTCAGGCCGAATGCGAGATCCTCGGCATCCGCGTCGCGGCGGCGCTGCCGATCGCGCCC
>CAXUEV010000087.1:0-6854 GCA_964250105.1 uncultured Sphingomonadaceae bacterium | reverse complement strand
ACGCTCGGCATGGTCCTGCCCGCGGTCGCCGCCTCGGCGCTGCGCCACCGCATCGTCGCCACCGTCGTCGGCGGCGATTATGGCAGCGCGATGCAGGACGCGCTCGACCCCGCGGGCGCGTTCCGCGCGGCCGGGCTCGACCTCGCGCTGCTCGCGCTCGACCACCGCACGCTCGGGCTCGACCGGCCGCAGCTGTCGGCGGCCGACGCCGCCGCCGCGGTCGAGGCGGCGGTCGCGATGGTGCAGGCGATGGTCGACGGCCTCGGCCAGAGCATCACCGGCGGCATCATGGTCGCGACCGTGGTGCCGCCGATCGAGCCGCTGTTCGGCAGCTTCGACGCGGTCGAGGGCGGCTCTGTCTTCGCCCAGGTCGCCGCGTTCAACGCGGCGCTGGCGCGCCTCGCGGCGGCGAAGGCGATCGTCCTGGTCGATCTCGCGCGCGTCGCCGGCTGGGTCGGGCTCGACCAGTGGCACGACGCGGCGCAGTGGCACGCGGCCAAGCTGCCATTCAACCCCGACATGATCCCGCTCTACGCCGACGTCGTCGCGCGGACGGTGGCGGCGATCCGCGGCACGACGCGCAAGTGCCTCGTCCTCGATCTCGACAACACGCTGTGGGGCGGGGTGATCGGCGACGACGGCATCGACGGCATCGCCCTCGGCCAGGGGTCGGGCAAGGGCGAGGCGTTCCTTAGCATCCAGCAGGCGGCGCTGGCGCTGCGGCAGCGCGGCATCATCCTCGCGGTCTGCTCGAAGAACGACGACGACGTCGCCCGCACCCCGTTCCGCGAGCATCCCGACACGGTGCTCAAGGAAGAGCATATCGCCGCCTTCGTCGCCAACTGGGGGGACAAGGCGACCAACCTCCGCGCCATAGCCGCGGCGCTCAACATCGGCCTCGACGCGCTCGTGTTCCTCGACGACAACCCGGTCGAGCGCGAGCAGGTCCGCCGCGAGTTGCCGATGGTCGCCGTCCCCGAAGTCGGCAGCGATCCGGCGCAATACCCGCGGCTGCTGCTCGCCGCCGGCTATTTCGAGGCGGTCGGCTTCGCCCAGGAGGACCGCGACCGCGCCGACCAGTACCGCGCCAACGCCGAGCGCGCCGCCTTCGCCGGCACCAGCGACATGGCGGGCTATCTGAAATCGCTCGACATGGTCGCCGACTTCCGCGGCTTCGACGCGGTCAACCGCGCGCGGATCGCGCAGCTGATCAACAAGTCGAACCAGTTCAACCTGACGACGCGGCGCTACACCGAGAAGGAGGTGGCCGCACTCGAGGCCGATCCCGGCAAGATCACCCTCCAGGTCCGCCTCGCCGACCGCTTCGGCGACAACGGCATGATCTCGGTCGTCGTCGTCGACCGCGCGGAATGGGAGATCGACACCTGGCTGATGAGCTGCCGCGTCCTCGGCCGGCGGATGGAGGAGGCGGTCCTCGACCAGATCGTCCTCGCCGCGCGCAGCCACGGCGCGACGAGCCTCGTCGGGCGCTACATCCCCTCGGCGAAGAACAAGATGGTCGCCGAACATTATGCCCGGCTCGGCTTCGCCGCGATCGACGACCACGGCGGCGAGACGCGCTGGCGTCTCGACCTCGGCGCCTATACCAGTCCCGACCTGCCGATGCGCATCGACAGTCAGATCGCCTGATGGCGCGGGCGGGGGGCCGGCCGGCGCCAACGGGCGGGGGCGCCTGAGGCATGTTGTTCAACAGCTTCGTGTTCCTGTTCGGGTTCCTGCCGCTGGCGCTGGTGCTGTTCTACGCCGCCGGGCGGTTCAGCCGGACGGCGGCGGCGGTGGTGCTGTCGCTGGCGAGCCTCGGCTTCTACGCGTGGTGGCGGCCGCAGGACCTGTGGCTGCTGCTGTTCGCGATTGCGTTCAACTATGTCGTCGGCGGCATCATCCAGCGCGCCCGGGCGAACGACCGACCGCGCGCGGTCAAGGCGTGGCTCGCCTTCGGGCTGATCGTCGACCTCGGGCTGCTCGGCTGGTTCAAATACGCGAACTTCGTCGTCGACAACGTCAACGCGGTCGCGGGCACCGACTATACGCTCGACCGCATCATCCTGCCGCTGGCGATCTCGTTCTTCACCTTCCAGAAGATCGCCTACCTCGTCGACTCGGCGCGCGGCATCGTCCGCGGCACCGGCATCGTCGAGTTCAGCCTGTTCGCCTCGTTCTTCCCGCAGCTCCTCGCCGGGCCGATCGTCCACTATTCGGAGATCATCCCGCAGCTGCGCGCGCCCGCCTTCACCCGGCTGCTGACGCGCAACCTCGTCATCGGCCTCGCCATCTTCGCCATCGGCCTGTTCAAGAAGACCGTCATCGCCGACACGCTCAGCGCCTATTCGGTGCCGCTGTTCACCGACGTGCCATCGCAGCACTACGACTTCGCGCTCGGCTGGACCGCGGCGATCACCTATATGCTGCGGCTGTACATGGACTTCTCGGGCTATTCCGACATGGCGATCGGCGCGGCGCGCATGTTCGGGGTCAAGCTGCCGCTCAACTTCCACTCGCCGCTGCGCGCGCCGTCGATCATCGACTATTGGCGGCGCTGGCACATGTCGCTGCAGCGCTTCCTCCTCGCCTATGTCTACGAGCCGATCGCGCTGCCGATGAACCGCTGGGTCGCGGCGCGGGGCCTGAGCGGGTGGAGCGCGTTCGCCGCCGGCGTCGCGGTGCCGACCTTCCTCACCTTCGTCATCTCGGGCATCTGGCACGGCGCGGGGTGGACCTTCGTCGCCTTCGGCGTGATGCACGCGGTCTATGTGCTGATCAACGAGATCTGGCGCGAGCGGCGCAAGCGCATCAACCGCGTGCGGCGCAAGGCGAAGCTGCCGCCGCGCGTCATCGGCCGCTGGGAGATCGCCGGCTATCACCTGCTGACGCTGTTCGCGCTCGGCTTCACCAACGTCATGTTCTACGCGCAGTCGATCGGCGACGCGTGGATCATCTCGAAGGGCATGCTCGGCCTGTCGGGCGGCATCGCCAGCGTCACCGAGCACGATGCGCTGCCGCCCGAGCTCGCCGCCATGCTCGTCGCCACCGCGCTCGTCGTCGCGCTGTTCCCCAACGCGCAGCAGATCATGGCGAAGTTCCGCCCGGCGGTGAACGCCGCCGAATGGTCGGGCGTCAACCACCCGCTGCTGACGTGGCGCTGGCGGCCGACGCTGCCGGGGGTGGCGTTCACCGGCCTCGCGCTGTTCTTCGGCATCATGTTCATCCAGCGCGGCCAGGCCGTGTTCCTCTACTTCAACTTCTGACATGCGCACCGTCCGCTGGCTCGGCCGCCTCACCCTCATCCTTGCCACCGCGGTCCTCGCCGCGGTCGGCGCGAGCTCGTTGCCCGACGATCCGTACCAGCGCTGGCAGCTGGTCGCGGGCACGCTCTACCAGAACGCCACCTGGTCGTACGAACGCATCCATTTCGATCCGCGCCCCGTCGACGTCGCCGTCATCGGCTCGTCGCGGTCGCAGCTCGGTCTCAGCGCGCCGCGGATCGCCGCGCGGCTGGCGGCGCTCGGCAAGCCGGCGCAGGTCGCCAACATGTCGGTCATCGAGGACGGCCGCAACATCGAATGGGCGATCGTCGACGAGCTGTACAGGACCAAGAAGCCCAAGGTGCTCGTCGTCCTGGTCAACGAGGAGTTCAACCGCTGGGGACATCCCGGGTTCAAATATGTCGCGCCGGCGGCGGCGGTGGCGTGGCCGCCGGCGCCGTTCCTCCACAACTCGCTCTACGACATCGTCTATCTGCCGTTCCGCCAGCTCAAGCTGTTCGCCGCAATGTATTTTCCCGACGTCTTCGAGCTGCGCCGCCGCTTCGATCCCGTGCGCTACGCCCAGATGCCGATCGATTATTCGGTCAGCCGCCGCCAGCCCGACGGCAAGTTCATCGACATGGACCGCGTCCGCTCGCCCGCCCAGCTCGAGGCGGAGGCGCGGGCGTTCGCCGCGACGCGCAAGCCGTCGCTGGTCCCGGCGGCGCTGACCGCGGTCACCGACGCCGACAATCCGGTGTATATCGCCGAGATCGCGCGGCTGGCCGCGGCGCACGGCACGCGGGTGATGTTCGTCTTCCTGCCCAAGTTCAACGATTTCAGCGCGATCGAGGGCCGCGCCTTTTACGAGCGCTTCGGTCCGATCATCGACAACGGCGACCTGTCGCGCGACAGCGGACTGTTCCAGAGCTTCGCCCATCTCAACCGCCGCGGCGCGACGATCGCCAGCGACCGCGTCGCCGCCGCGGTCGCCCCGCTGCTATGACCGGCGCGCGGGCGGCCTTGCCACGCGGTGGCCGCGCCTCTAACCGTCCCCGCGCGGCATATCCAAGGACCTGGCGAATGAC
Organism: uncultured Sphingomonadaceae bacterium; assembly: GCA_964250105.1. Lineage (GTDB taxonomy): Bacteria > Pseudomonadota > Alphaproteobacteria > Sphingomonadales > Sphingomonadaceae > Polymorphobacter_B. The sequence continues at coordinate 2,503 of CAXUEV010000087.1, read as the reverse complement.
ATCCTGGCGAGGGTTGCTGATGGCGGGGGCGGCGTCCGTGCTGGCGGCATGCGGCGGCCATGCCGCGACGACGACCGCCACCCCCGAGACGATCGACCGGGTGCTCGCCGCCGCCCGCGCCGGCGACACGATCGTGCTCGCCGCGGGCGACTATGCGCCGATCCGGCTGCGGAACCAGAAATGGACCGCGCCGGTGATCGTCGAGGCGAAGGCGGCGCGGCTGACGGCGGTCGGGCTGCGCAACGTCTCGAACCTGACGTGGCGCGGCGGCGTCTTCAACGGCGGCGACGTCGAGCGCAGCGGCCTCGGCATGGAGAACAGCGACCATATCGTCGTCGACGGCACCGCGATGAGCCACTTTACGCGCAACGGCATCGGCATGGGCCGGTCGAGCGACATCCGCGTCGTCGGCAACACGTTCAGCAACATGGGGTCCGACGGCATCGACGTCGCGATGTCGCGGCGGGTCGTCGTCGACGGCAACAGCTGCCTCGACTTCCTGCCGACGGTCAAGGCGCACCCCGACTGCGTCCAGCTCTGGTCGCGGCCGAGCGATCCGCCGGTCGCCGACGTGACGATCACCAACACGACCGCGATCGGCGAGATGCAAGGCATCACGATGTTCAACCATGTCCGCCCCGACAAGGAGGGCAAGCAGGTCGACGACGGCGGCTTCGACCGGATCACGGTCACCGACAACAAGCTCCGCATCGGCCAGTATCACGCGATCACGATGCAGGACTGCCGCGATTGCGTCGCGCGCAACAACGTCATCGAGACGCTGCCCGACCGCAAGAATCCGCGCGCCCGCGCGTGGCTCAAGTTCAACCGCAGCACCGTCGCCGCGTGCGGCAACAAGGTCGAGTCGTTCCCCGACGCTCCCGGCACCGCGCGTTGCAGCGACTGATCTCCGTTTCGGCAAGGCGGCACCGGCTCGGGGGGGCCTGAGGCATGTTGTTCAACAGCTTCGTGTTCCTGTTCGGGTTCCTGCCGCTGGCGCTGGTGCTGTTCTACGCCGCCGGGCGGTTCAGCCGGACGGCGGCGGCGGTGGTGCTGTCGCTGGCGAGCCTCGGCTTCTACGCGTGGTGGCGGCCGCAGGACCTGTGGCTGCTGCTGTTCGCGATTGCGTTCAACTATGTCGTCGGCGGCATCATCCAGCGCGCCCGGGCGAACGACCGACCGCGCGCGGTCAAGGCGTGGCTCGCCTTCGGGCTGATCGTCGACCTCGGGCTGCTCGGCTGGTTCAAATACGCGAACTTCGTCGTCGACAACGTCAACGCGGTCGCGGGCACCGACTATACGCTCGACCGCATCATCCTGCCGCTGGCGATCTCGTTCTTCACCTTCCAGAAGATCGCCTACCTCGTCGACTCGGCGCGCGGCATCGTCCGCGGCACCGGCATCGTCGAGTTCAGCCTGTTCGCCTCGTTCTTCCCGCAGCTCCTCGCCGGACCGATCGTCCACTATTCGGAGATCATCCCGCAGCTGCGCGCGCGCAGCTTCACGCGGCTGTTCAGCAGCAACCTGCTGATCGGGCTCGTCATCTTCGCCATCGGCCTGTTCAAGAAGACGGTCATCGCCGACACGCTGAGCACCTATGCCGATCCGCTGTTCACCGGCGTCGACGGCCAGCACTACGACCTTGTCCGCGGCTGGACCGCGGCGATCACCTATATGCTCCAGCTTTACATGGACTTCTCGGGCTATTCCGACATGGCGATCGGGGCGGCGCGCATGTTCGGGGTCAAGCTGCCGCTCAACTTCCACTCGCCGCTGCGCGCCGCCTCGATCATCGACTATTGGCGGCGCTGGCACATGACGCTGCAGCGTTTCCTCCTCGCCTATCTGTACCAGCCGATCGCGCTGCCGATGAACCGCTGGGCGGCGACGCGCGGCCTGACCGGGTGGGGGGCGTTCGCCGCCGGCATCGGCGTGCCGACGCTGGTCACCTTCGTCATCATCGGCACGTGGCACGGCGCGGGGTGGACCTTCGTCGTCTTCGGCCTGATGCACGCGCTCTACGTGCTGGTGAACGAAATCTGGCGCGAGCGGCGCAAGCGCGCCAACCGCGTGCGGCGCAAGGCGAAGCTGCCGCCGCTCGCGGTCGGCCGCTGGGAGCTCGGCGGCTATCATGTGCTAACCCTGGTCTGCGTCGCGGTCGCCGACGTCGTCTTCCGCGCGCACAGCCTCGGCGACGCCTGGACCGTGTCGCGCGCGATGTTCGGCCTCGGCCGCGCCGCGGCGCCCGTCGGCGACAGCCTGCCGCCCGAGCTCGCGGCGATGCTCGTCGCCACCGCGCTGCTCGTCGCGCTGTTCCCCAACGCGCAGCAGATCATGGCGAAGTTCCGCCCCGCGGTGAACGCCGACGAATGGACCGGGCTCAACCATCCGCGGCTGACGTGGCGGTGGCAGCCGACGCTGCCGGGACTTGCCTTCGTCAGCCTCGTCCTGTTCTTCGGCATCATGTTCATCCAGCGCGGCCAGGCCGTGTTCCTCTACTTCA
>CAXUEV010000086.1:0-6878 GCA_964250105.1 uncultured Sphingomonadaceae bacterium | reverse complement strand
CGGCCGTCGCCGGTCGCGCGCCCGTCGAGCCGCTCGGTGAAGAAGCGCGCGGCGACGTCGGCATCGGGCACGACGCAGCAGATATACGCCAGCCGCCGCGGGCGATCGACGCGCCCCGCCGCCCAGTCGCGGTTCCAACCGGCAAGATAATAGGGGTCCTGCGGCACCTCGACATGACAGATCTCGAGCAAAATCCCGCCTGCCGAGCGCGGGTGCAGCAGAAAGAAATTGTCGTACTCGGTGGTGATCTCGCATCCCGCGGCGCGCAGCCGGACCGCCGCGTCGGCGGCGTCGGCGACGGTGAAGGCGAACGAATGCCAGCCCTCGCCGTAGCGCGCGAGGTAGCGGGCGAAGACCTTGTGCTGCGCGTCGGCATCGCGCGGCGCCATCGCCTCGACCATATGGTCGGCGACATAGACCAGCGCCATGTCGCGGTCCTCGCCTGCGTGATAGCCTTCGAGGAAGGTCAGGCCGCCGAACGCTTCGAGATAGGCGAGCCGCGCGGCGTCGACGTCGCGCACCGCCTGGGTGACGTGGAACATCCGCCGGGTGGCGACGCTCACGCCGCCGCCTCGGCGAGCAGCGCCCGGGTGCGTTCGAGCAGCAGCCGCGCCCGCTCGAAGTGCGAGACCCCGCTCTCCTGCAGCGACTTCAGCGGCACCTCGAGGCCGATCGCGGTGTGCGCCGGCAGCGCCCGCAGGAACTCGACGACGGGAAGCTCGCCGTCGCCGGGGACCATGCGCTGGTAGAACGAATCGTGCATATACTCGTCGTCGTCGAGCGCCGCGCGGCTGTCGCAGAATTGCGCGGCGGTGATCACCGCGGGATCGTGGCGGGCGATGTCGGCCGGCGTCTCGCCCGCCTGGATCAGGTGCATGAGGTCGACCAGCACGCTGACCGGATGGCCGGCGAGGGCGACGAAGCGGACCGCGGCGGCGAGCGAGCGGACCTCGGTCAGCCGGCCGAACTCGAGCACCAGCCCGAGCCCGCCGTTCGCCGCCATCTCGGCGAGGCGGCAGAAATTGTCGGTCGCGCGCGCGGTATCGCGGTCGAAGATCAGCGTCACGCCGCGCTTGGCGCCGATATGCACGCCGAGGTCGATCAGCCGCGCATATTCGTCCCAGTCGATCCGCGACGTGATCACCAGCCCGTCGAGGTTGTTGACCGCGATTCCGCGCTCGCGCAGCCGCGCGACCATCGCCTCGGTCGGGCCGTCGCCGACCGTCAGCCGGTGCGCCGGGGCGCGCGGGCTGCCGCCGGCGAACGGGCTGATCGCGTCGTAGCCGGCGTCGGCGGCGATATCGACGAACTCGACCGGCGATACGCCGACGACGGTGAGATGGTCGAGCGAGATGATCGGCATCGCCCGCGCCTCAGGCGGTCGGATCCATCTTCTTCATCATCTCCTGCATGTCGATCTGCCCGGTCATCACCGAACCGAGGAAGCCGAGGTCGACGCTGAGCGCCAGTCCGCTGATGTAGCTCGCGGCATCGCTGCCGAGGAAGACCAGCGGATAGGCCTGCTCGACCGGCGTCGACCGCCGGCCGCTCGGCTGCGCCGCGGCCTCGAGCATCGCCAGCGGCACGACCTTCTCGATGTCGTCCATCATCGGGCTCTGCGTCGGCCCCGGCAGGGTGCAGTTGATGCGGATGCCGCGCTTGATCAGATCGTTGCTGCGCAGCAGCGTCCAGGCGATCAGCACCTCCTTCGAGAAGCCATAGCCCTCGAGCACGTCGTCGGGATGCGCTTCGCACCACGCGACCGCGCTCGCATAATCGGCCTGGGCGATGAACTCCATCAGCAGCGGGATGCGCTGGGTCCAGCCGAGGCCGCCGTTCGACGAGATCGAGGTGATCGAGCTGCCCGCCTTCATCAGCGGCAGGACCGCCTCGGTCAGATGGCGCAGGCCGATGAAGTTGACCTTCATCAGGTCGATCGCCGGATAGGTGTGCGCGAGCCCGGCGCAGTTGAACAGCGCGTCGACCGGCCCGCCGATCTTGGCCACCGCCGCGTCGATCGACGCCGGCTCGCGCAGGTCGACCTCGGTGAACGACGCCATCGGCACCTCGGACCGCTTGAAGTCGAAGCCGTGGACCTCGCCGCCGAGGCGGACCAGCTCGCGCGCGGTCGCCTCGCCCATGCCCGAATAGCAGCCGCTGACGATGACGCGCTTGCCCGTGAAATCCCAGACGCTCATATCTTGTCTCCCCAATTGGTCGTCGGCGCAGCCGCTACTTTCCCTCCGTCATCCCCGCGAACGCGGGGATGACGATCGAACGATGATTCGAGCGCAGGTCATCCCGCCCTAGCCGCGCGGCGCCGGCCATTTGTGGAGCGGCAGGCCCGTGGTCGGCAGGTCGTGCCATACCCAGACCGATCCCGGCCAGCCGTCGGTGACGAACAGCCAGCGGTTGTCGGGTCCGCCGAAGCAGCAGTTGGTCGACACGCCGAGCCCCGGCAGCGGCAGCAGCTCGACCTGCTTGCCGTCTTCCATGATGCGGATGCCGTGGCCGACGACCGCCGCCATATAGATGCGCCCGTCGGCGCCGAGCGCCATGCCGTCGACGCCGTCGGGGCCGCATGCGTCCTCGCAGATCCATTCGCGGCCGCCGTCGAGGCCGATGCGCATCAGGCCGTGGCCCTCGGTGACGATCAGGTTGCCGTCGGGCTCGCGGACGATGCCGTTGACGTAGTTGAGGCCGTCGGCGATCACGCGCACTTGGCCGTCGGGCGCGCGCGCCATGACGCGCGCGGTCGGCGTCGGCGGCGGCGGATAGACCGGCGGATCGGTGAAGTAGATCGTGCCGTCGGGCCCGACCACGAGGTCGTTCGACGCCTGCATGCCGTCGAGCAGCCGCGTGACCGTCCCGTCCGGGGCGACGCGCTGCAGCCCGCCCGACACAAACGCCGGCGGCACCGCCGGCTGCGGGAAACGCATCTCCTCGGGCGGCATCGGCATCGCGCTGAAATCGATGCCGCCGTTCTGGGTGACGACGAAGCCGCCGTCGTCGGCGGGCGCCGCCGAATTGGGGCCGCCCTGCGTGTCGGCGATCTTCTCCTTGCGGCCCTCGCCCGGCCAGATGCGGTACAGCGCGCCTTCGGCCACCGCGGTCACCACCAGCGTGCCGTCGTCGCACCAGACCGGCCCTTCGGTCAGGCCGATCCCCGAAACGACGAGCTCAGGAGCGGATGTCATCTTGGCCTCCCCGGCAGAATCCAGCGGTCGTGAAATTAGAAGGTCGCACGATCAGAGGCTAGCGACAAAGCGGCGGACCTCGGCGTCGAGCTCGGCGTCCTCGGGTGCCTGGCCGCCGAAGCCGCCGTGCGGCATGCCCTCGAACACGTGGAGGACGGCGGGCAGGCCGAGCGCGCGCAGCGCCCGGTGGAAGCGGACCGCGTTCGACAGGAACAGGTCGCGCGTCCCCGCCTGGAGGAAGGTCGGCGGCCAGCCCTTCGAGAAGTCGCCGAACAGCGGCGACAGATACGGGTCGGCCAAGTCGTGGCCGTTGGCGTAGAGCAGGTTGGCCGACGTCAGCCGGCTGGTCAGCATCGCGTCGATGCCCATCAGCGTCTCGAAGGTGTCGCCCGATTCGGTCAGGTCGATCTCCGGCGACACCAGGACGAGGCCGCGCGGCAGCGGCAGCCCCTCGTCGCGGCCGCGCAGCACGAGCGCGGCGGCGAGATTGCCCCCCGCCGACCCGCCGGAGACGACGATATGCTCGGGCGCCACCGTCTCGAGCAGCCCGCGATAGGCGTTGACGCAGTCGTCGAGCGGCGCCGGATAGGGGTGATGCGGCGGCATGCGATAGTCGACGCTGACCGTGCGCAGCCCGGTGGCGTTGGCCCCGAGCCGGCCCATCAGCGGCGTCAGCGGCCCGCCGCCCGACGTCAGGCCGCCGCCGTGCAGGTAGAGACAGACCAGCGGGCTGTCGGCGTCGAAATCGTCGGGCTCGACGTCGTAGACGGTCACACCCGCAAGCAGCCGGCTGGGGAAGGCCGCGGGGTCCTGCCCGGCGAACAGCATCTGCAGGATCAGGTCGTCGGTGGTCCGCTGCATCTCCTCCCAGGCGGCGATGTCGTCGACCGCCGGGTGCGACGCGCCCGCGCCCATCGGGGAGGCCGCCAGATAGCCGAGCACCGCCTGCGCCATCGGGCTGATCGACGACGGCATCGGGATCTCGCGCGACACCGTCAGCGGCGGATACGACGGGCTCTCTTCGCTGTCGGCGTCAGTCACCTGCTATCCCCTCGATCGCTGCCCCGGAACGACGTGCCTGCAAGCTGTGGCGATCCGCCGAGCGTTTGCGGACCGCGAAGATCGGGCCGGGGACGGCAAGCCGTCCCCGGAACGCGCTTCTCAGAAGCCGAACCGCAACTTGCCGCCGACGATCCGCTGCTCGCCGTAGCGGGCGACCTCGAAGCCGGTGGCGTTGTAGAGGCCCGCGATCTGCGACTGGTAGTTCTTGTTCAACACGTTGGTCGCGAAGAGCGATGCGCCGATCTTCGATCCGCCGACGTTGTTCCAGTTCAGGTTGAGGTTCAGCGTGTCGAACGCCTTCAGCCTGAAGAAGGGCGAGGTCGCTTCCGACACGGCCAGCTGCGAGCTGCTGTAGCTATAGGTCGCCACGAACACGATCTGTCCGATCGTCGGATCGACCGGCAGCGTGTAGCTGCCCGAGACGGTCACCCGGTTGTGCGGCGAATAGGCCAGGTCGGCGCCGACGTCCGCCGACAGCGACACGAGCTCGTACGGAGCGAACGGCGTGAGGACGGGCGCGCTGATCAATTTCGTGCGGAGATAGGCGTAGGAGCCGTTCAGGTTGAACCCGCGGAACGGGGTGATGCTGGCTTCCGCCTCGAGGCCGTAGCTCCTCGACTTGGTGACGTTGATGATGCCCGACGCCTGGGAAACGACATTGTCCAGATCGGTGAACGACGAGTTGATCTGCTGGCCGTAGAGATTGTTGTAGAAGGCGTCGACGTTGAAATAGCCGCGGAGCGCACCCCGGAAATCGGTCTTCAGGCCGACTTCGAAGGCGTCGATCTTCTCCGGCCGGTACGTCCGGTAGATGCCGGCACCGCTGGGGGTCACGCTGCCCTGGCGGTAGCCGCGCGAGTATTTGCCGTAGATCAGGGCGTCGTCGGTCGGCTTGTAGTCGAGACCGATGAGCCAGGTCGGCTTCGAGCTCTTCGTCCTGCTCGTGATCAGGCAGTCGTCGGCAAGGCTGGCGTCGAGCTGGATGCACGACTCCCTCGGATTATTGGCGCCGAAACCGGGGCCGCCATAGGTGTAGCTGAACTGGTTCGCGGTCGCCTTCACCCGGTCGGAGGTGTAGCGGATGCCGCCGGTGGCTTTCAGCTGGTCGGTCAGGGCATAGGTGCCCTGCGCATAGAGGCCGAGGTTGCGGAAGCCGATCGTCGTGCGTCGCACGCCGAGGCCGCCGACCGGGAAGTCGAAGCCCGGATCGGTGAACGCGACCGGCACGCCGAACTGGTCCGAATAATATTGGGCATAGCCCTGCCGGAAGATCTGGCCCAGCGGCGAATAGCACTGCAGCGTCGCGACGTCGGCGCAGTTGACCAGCTGGGTCGAGCGGTTCTCGGTGTAGCCGTGCGGCGCGGACCGTTCGTAATAGGCACCCGCCTGCCAGACGAACTTGTCGCCGCCGATCCTGCCCTGGAACTGCAGCTCCTCGGTGAAGGTCGACTGGTCGGTGTTGCCCGCCGGGCCGTTCGCGAACGTGTCGACGAACTGGAGCCGCGTCCCCGCCAGCGACCCGGTCGGCGTCGGCTGGACGGCAAGCAGCGCGCCCGTCGCGTCCTGGATCGGGACGAAGACCGTCGACGGGATCTTGATGTCGGTCGAAAACACGTCCGACACATATTTGCCCGTCAGGCGCGTGTAGCTGATGATGTTCTTGATCGTCAGCGTGTCGCTCGCCGTCCATGTCGTGGTGTTGATCCCGCGATACTCGCGGCGTTCGTTGAGCGGGTTGTCGATGTCGGTGCTGACGGTATGCGGACCGCTCACCTGCTGCGTCGCGAACGGACCGCAGATGTTCGCCCCGATGAAGCTCGCCGGATTGCATGCGGTCACGGCGTAACCCGATCCGTTGCTCTTCGAGTGGAGGAACGACAGGATCGTGTAGTTCTCGATGTCGGGGGTGACGTCCCAGACGACGCTGCCGCGCACCGCGATATAGTGGCGGTCGTCGAGATCGGGGCCGGCGCCGACGTTCTTCGTCAGCCCGTCGCGGTCCTGGAAGTCGAACGCGAGACGCGCCCGGATGTTCTCGCCGAGCGGCGCGTTGATCGCGCCCTGCAGGCCCTTCCAGTCGTAGCTGCCGTACAGCCCCTCGACATAGCCTTCGAAGTTGCCGGTCGGCTTCTGCGGCACGAGCAGCACCGCGCCGCCGGTCGTGTTGCGGCCGAACAGCGTCCCTTGCGGACCCTTGAGCACCTGGACGTTCTGGAGGTCGAAGAACGAGCCCGGCCCGGCGCCGTCGCCCTGCGGGATCGATGCGCTGCTGCGCGGCGCGACGACGTCGGCGAAATAGACCGCGACCGACGGCGAGGTGCCGATTTCCTGCGTGAACCCGCGGATGGCATAGGAGGTGTTCTCGCGGCCGGTGACGCCGTTGGTCGACAGCGACGGCGTGTAGAGGGCGAGATCCTCGGGGGCGACGATGTTGCGGTTGGCGAGCTGCTGCTGGTTGAACACGGTGATCGAGATCGGCACGTCCTGCAGCCGCTCCTCGACGCGCCGCGCGGTGACGATGATATCGCTGGCCGAGGTATCCGCCGCCGCCGCCTCTTGCGCGCGGGCTGGCGCGACCTGGACCGCGATGTGGCGGGCGAAATGGCGAAGATCGGCTAC
>CAXUEV010000085.1:0-6928 GCA_964250105.1 uncultured Sphingomonadaceae bacterium | reverse complement strand
AGTCGAACTGGTCGAGCAATTGCTCCCGGCCATCAGCGTTCCCGAAGAAAGCCCCGTCACGGCCGAAAGCCTGTTCGGCTATGACCGCCCCCTCCATTTCGAAATCGGCTTCGGCGCGGGCGAGCATCTCGCCTATCGCGCCGACCTGTTGCCCGATCATGGCTTTATCGGCTGCGAGCCGTTCCTCAACGGCGTCGTCGGCGCGCTCGGCCATGTCCGCGACGGGGGGCTGGGCAACGTCCGGCTGCACATGGGCGACGCGCTCGACGTGCTCGACCGCCTGCCGGATGTGAGCGTCGCACGCGCCTTCCTGCTCCACCCCGACCCGTGGCCGAAGGCGCGCCACGCCAAGCGCCGCTTCGTCAACCCCGGCCCGCTCGACCTGCTGGCGGCGAAGCTCGCGCCCGGCGCCGAGCTCCGCATCGGCACCGACCACCCGGTCTACTGCCGCTGGACCTGCCTGCAGCTCGCGGCGCGGCGCGACTTCCGCTGGCTCGCCGACACCCCCGCCGACTGGCAGTCCCGCCCCGCCGACTGGCCGCCGACGCGCTACGAGGCGAAGGCGCGGCGGCTGGGGCACGAGGTGTGGTACTTCCGTTATCGGCGCGTCTAGCCGGCGGGGGTCGGCTGGTCGAGGATCGAGCGGTCGACGACCAGCGGGCGGCGGTAGGAGATGTCGGTCGTGTCGCGGCGGCACGGGCCGGTGTCGAACAGCGGGACCGAGCGGATCTTCGCCACCTCCGACGGGGCGATGTCCCCCGACATCTCGCGGACGCAGACGCGGTCGGCGATCGCCCAGCGCCCGTCGCGCTTCTCGAGCCGGTCGATGTAGCGGCCGGTGGCGATCGAGTGCGGACCGTCGCGGTTGACCGCGAGGAAGGTGTAGTAGGTCTCGGCGTGGGCGACGTCGCCGTCGATCTCGCACCAATGGTTCGACAGGCTGTGGTGGTGACCCTTCTGGTAGAGCTTGTGCCAGGCGAAGGCCCAGTCGACGAACGCCTCGGGGCTGCCGGCGAACGAGCCGTGGTTGTCGATCGCGTCGGGATGATAGCCCGAGAGCACGAGGTCGCGGTCGAAGCGGTCGCAGCCGCGGGCGATGCTCAGGATGCGATGCCAGATCTCGTGGCGGTCGCGCATTTCCTCGATCGAGAAGTCGGACATGGGAACCTCGCTGCCGCTGCCGTCCGGTTGCGGATAGCAGGGAGCCGGTGCTAGTTGAAGCCATGCCGATGCGCGCGAACAGCCGGGACGCGGCGCTACCCTGGGTGCGCGCGTCGGTGATCCGTTGCTTCGCGACGCTCGTCACCGACCTCGGCGGCGCGCCCGACGAACTGCTCAAGGATGCCGGCATCCCGCCGGCGACGCTCGACGGCAGCGCGTCGATCATCCTGCTGCGCAACATGGCGCAGCTGCTCGAACACGCCGCCGAGCGGCTCGACTGCGCCGATTTCGGTCTGCGACTCGCCGAGCGCCAGCGCGAAGTGCCGTGCTTCGGGGCGATCGAGCTGGTCATGCGCAACTCGGCGACGCTCGGCGAGGCGTTCGCCTTCATCGCGCAGCACAGCGCGTTCTTCGCCCCGCGCGCCGAACTCGAGGTGATCGGCGACGATGGGACGCGGCACCTGCGCTACGATCTCGGCCTCGCGGGCATGCCGAGGATGCGGCAGGCGGTCGAGCTCGGCTGCCTGCAGCCATGCCACGCGGCGTTCCGGCTCGCCCGCGCCAGGCCGTCGCTGCTTTGGTTCCAGCACCAGCCGGCCTTGCCCGCCGCGCGCTACCGGCGCTATTTCGGCGCCGAGGTGCGCTTCGGCATGCCGTACAACGCCATCTGGTTCAGCGACGACGACTGGCGCGCGCCGATCGCCGACCGCGACGAACGCCTGCTGACGATGGCGGTCGAGGCGGTCGAGGGCGAGTCCCGCGACCCGCTGATCGCGCAGACGATGACGGTGATCGCGCGGCTGCTGCCGAGCGGGCGATGCACCTACGACACCGTCGCCGCGACGGTCGGCCTCGCGCCGCGCACGCTGCGCCGCTACCTGCTCAAGCAGGGGCTGGTGTTCGAGGACATGAAGGATGCGATCCGCCGCGAGATCGTCGAGAACGCGCTCCTCGGCACGCGCCTGTCGATGACCGACATCTCGGACCTGCTCGGCTATGCGAACGGCTCGAGCGTGTCGCGGAGCTGCGCGCGCTGGTTCGGCGTCGTGCCGCGGGCGATCCGCAGCGGGCGGCCGCTGGCCGCAAATGCGAAATTGCCGTCGCGCCGCATCGGGACCGGCCCGGCCGGCCGGTCTACGGCTGGCGGCATCAAGTAAGCTGGAGAACGCATGTGGCCGAGGTCGAGGCGATGGATCCGCTGCCGCGGGTCGACACGGAGATAAACTATCTGGCCAACGCGGCGCCCGCCGACGGCAGCCGCTGGCTGCAATATTGGATCAACGATCCGACGCGGACCAACATGATCAGCATGCCGCACGACGTCGTGATCCGCGACGCCCGGCCGATCGCCGACCAGCTCGACCTCGACCGCGAGGGTTTCCGGCTGGTGACGCACAGGAGCGAGGTCACGAATTATCGCGATCCCGAGCATGTCGCGAAATACCAGCCGCGCGAGATCGAGGAGCTGGTCAAGGAACTGACCGGCGCCGCCAAGGTCTTCGGCATCGGCCCGCAGCTGCGGTTCGGCGAGCAGTCGGCCGAGAACCAGGGCAGGTTCAATTCGCACCCGGCGCGCTTCGTCCACGCCGACTATGTCGACGAGACGGTCCACTGGGTGTTCGACCGCTGGAAGGGAATGCGGGTCGAGGATTATTCGCGCATCGCCACCTACAACGTGTGGCGCACCTTCACGCCGCCGCCGCAGGATATCCCGCTCGCGGTGTGCGACGCGCGCAGCGTCGCGCCGGGCGATGCCGTCGACGCGATGGCGGTGATGGACCCGCAGGGCATGGCGCCGATGCGCAACGTCACCTCGGTCTATCATCCCAACCCCGCGCACCGCTGGTATTATTTCCGCGACATGACGGTCGACGAGGTGATCGTGTTCAAGCAGCACGATTCCGACCCCGCGCGCGCGCACCGCGTGCCGCATTCGGCCTTCTCCGATCCGACCTGCCCGCCGGGCGTGCCGCCGCGCGGCAGCGCCGAGACGCGCATCCTCGCGGTCTTCGATTGACCGCACCCGTGATCGATACGCCGGGCGTCCTCGCGCGCGGGACGCCGACGATCGCCTTCGGGCCGATGCGGCTTTCGACCGACCTGCCGCTGCCGCCGCGGCAGCGCGCCTTGGCCACCATCTGCGCCGCGCTCGACGCCGGCGCGACGCTGCTCGACACCGCCGACTGCTACGGTCCGTCGCCGGCGGAGGCGCATCACAACGAGGCGCTGCTCGCCGAGGCGATCGCGCTCTGGGGCGGCCCGCGCGACGCGATCACGCTCGCGACCAAGAGCGGCAATGTCCGGACCGCGAGCGGCTGGGCGCGCGACGGCCGCCCCGAGCATATCCGCGCGGCGTGCGAACGCAGCCTGCGCGCGCTCGGCGTGCCGCGGATCGACCTGTACCAGCTCCACGGGCCCGATGCCGCGGTGCCGTTCGCCGACCAGATCGGCGCGCTGGCGCGGCTGCGCGAAGACGGCAAGATCGCGGCGGTGGGCCTGAGCAACGTCGGCCGCCGCCAGCTCGTCGAGGCGCGCGCGATCGTGCCGATCGCCAGCGTCCAGAACCGCTATTCAATCTGGGCGCGCGAGGCCGAGGGCGTGCTCGCCTATTGCGCGGCGGAGAACATCGCCTTTCTCGCCTGGTCGCCGCTCGGCGGCTCCGGCCATCCGACGTCGCTGCCGGTGCTCGAGCGGATCGCGACCGCGCGCGGCGTCAGCGTCCAGCAGGTCGCGCTGGCGTGGCTGCTTGCCCGCTCGCCGGTGATGATCCCGATCGTCGGCGCGACCCGCCCGGAGACGGCGCGCGACAGCCTCGCCGCCATGGCGCTGCGGCTGACGCCGGAGGAGAGCGCCGCGATCGATGCGGCGCTGCCCGAGGAGCAGCTCGCCCAGATCACCATGCCCGCGAGGTAAAGGATGAGTTCCGCCGCTCCGTCGTCCGACAGTCCGCCGCATCTCCTGGTCGAGCGCGACGAGGCGGTCCTCGTCCTGACGCTGAACCGTCCCGACAAGCTCAACGCCATCTCGCAGGAGATGTTCGATTCGCTCGCCGCCGCGGTCGCCCTCTTCCGCGACGATCCCGCGCTCAAGGTCTGCCTGCTGCGCGCCACGGGACGCTATTTCTGCGCGGGCGTCGATCTCAAGGGTGGCGGCCGCGGTCCCAAGCCGTCCGATTTCGCGACCGGCAGCGGCGTCCGCACGGCGCACCGGATCGGCGTCGGCGGCATGTCGCAGATCGTCGACGAGATGGAGATGATCGAGAAGCCGTTCGTCGCCGCGCATCACGCCGTCTGCCTCGGCGGCGGGCTCGAGCTGTCGCTCGCCTGCGATTTCCGCCTCGCGGCGGCGAGTGCCGGCTACGGCTTCCCCGAAGGCCGCTTCGGCCTGCTGCCGGCGACGGGCGGCGTCAGCCGGCTGACGCGGCTCGTCGGCGCGCACTGGGCGCGCTACCTGATCATGGCCAACCGCCGCGCCGATGCCGCGACCGCGCTGCGGATGGGGCTGGTGCACGAGGTCTTCGCCGATGCCGAATTCGAGCAGCGCGTCACCGACTTCTGCCGCCATCTCGCCGGGCAGAACGGCGAGCAGATGGGCACGGCCAAGATCGCGATCGAGATGGCGCGCGACGTCAACGTCGCGCAAGGGCGCAACGTCGAGCGGCTGGCGAACAGCCCGCTGATGCTCGGCCCCGATTACCGCGCCGGCATGGCGGGATATGTCGCCGGCATCGGCAGCGGCAAGAAATAACGGAGAATCCACGATGAAGGCGTTCGTCACCCATAGTCTCACCGGCCCGGATTCGCTCGCGATCGAGGAGCTGCCCGCGCCCGGTCCGCTCGGTCCCGGGCAGGTCCGGGTGGCGATGCGCGCGGCCTCGCTCAACTATCGAGACAAGATCTTCGTCGCCGGCGCCTTTCGGGCGGCGACGGTGCCTGACCTGATCCCGTGCTCGGACGGCACCGGCGAGGTCGTCGAGGTGGCACCCGACGTCTGGCGGGTCAAGGTCGGCGACCGGATCGCGCTGACCTTCAATCCCGAATGGATCGGCGGCCCGTGGCAGCCGTCGCCGGGAGCGCTCGGGCGCGGCGGGTCGATCCAGGGGGTGATGTGCGAGCAGGTCGTCATCAACCAGGCCGAGGCGGTCATCCTGCCGGCGCATCTGAGTTACGAAGAGGGCGCGACGCTGCCATGCGCCGCCGTCACCGCGTGGCATGCGCTGTGCGGCACCGGGGTGCTGCTGCCCGGCATGACCGTCCTGCTGCAGGGATCGGGCGGCGTGTCGCTGTTCGGGCTGCAGTTCGCCAAGCTGTTCGGCGCGCGGGTGATCATGACGACGTCGAGCCCCGAGCGCTGCGCGAAACTGAAGGAACTGGGGGCGGACGAGACGATCGACTATCGCGCGGTTCCCGACTGGAACCTCGCCGTGCGCAAGCTGACCGGCGGCCTCGGCGTCGATCTCACCGTCGAGATCGGCGGCGCCGACACGGTCGCTCGATCGCTCGGCTCGACGCGCGCCGGCGGCCGGGTCTCGCTCGTCGGCCTGCTGACGGGCATGCCGAACACGGAGGCGGCGATCTTCTCCGCCGGCGCCGCGATCAACGTCGTCCGGGTCGGCAGCCGCGACGATTTCGACGCGATGAACCGCGCGATCGCCTTCCACCAGCTGCGGCCGATCATCGACAGCAGCTATGCCTTCGAGCAGCTGCCCGAGGCGCTGCGACACCTCGAGAGCGGCCGCCACATCGGCAAGATCGTCGTGCGGATCGCATAGCCCGCGTTGCGCGATGCGGCGATCGTCGCTAGGCGACGCCGATGGTCATCACCCTCGAATTCGAGAAGCCGGTCGCCGAACTCGAGACGCGGATCGCGGAGCTGCGCGCGACCGGCACGGCCGAGGCGACGGCGGAAGCGCACCGCCTCGCCGAGCGCGCCGACCGCCAGCTCGCCGACATCTATGCGCGGCTGACGCCGTGGCAGAAGACGCTCGTCGCGCGCCACGCCGAGCGGCCGCACTTCTGCGACTATGTCGGCGCGCTGATCGACGACTTCACCCCGCTGGCGGGCGACCGCAAGTTCGGCGAGGACGCGGCGATCATCGGCGGCATCGGCCGGCTGAAAGGCCGCGCGGTGATGGTCATCGGCCACGAGAAGGGCGCCGACACCGCCGGCCGGGTGCGGCACAATTTCGGCATGGGCCGCCCCGAAGGCTATCGCAAGGCGGTGCGGCTGATGGAACTCGCGGGCCGTTTCGGCCTGCCGGTGGTGACGCTGGTCGACACGCCGGGCGCCTTCCCCGGCATCGAGGCGGAGGAGCGCGGCCAAGCCGAGGCGATCGCCCGCGCGACGCAGGCGTGCCTCGACCTGACCGTGCCGATGGTCGCGGCGATCGTCGGCGAGGGCGGCTCGGGCGGCGCCGTGGCCCTGGCGACCGCCAACCGCATCGTCATGTTCGAGCACGCGGTCTATGCCGTGATCTCGCCCGAGGGCTGCGCCTCGATCCTGTGGCGTGCCGGCGACAAGTCGGCGCCGACCGGCCCAAGCCGCGCCGCCGACGCCGCCGAGGCGATGAAGATCACCGCCGGCGACCTGAAGCGCCTCGGCGTCGTCGACCGCATCGTCTACGAGCCGCGTGGCGGCGCGCACCGCGATCCGGCGACGGCGATCGCGCGGCTCGGCACGGCGATCGCCGCCGAGCTGGCAATGCTCGACGAGGTCGCGCCCGCCGCGCTCCGCGCCGCGCGGCGGGCGAAGTTCCTCGCCATGGGCC
>CAXUEV010000084.1:0-6945 GCA_964250105.1 uncultured Sphingomonadaceae bacterium | reverse complement strand
GGCGCTGCCGCGAGCGGTGCCACGGGCAGCGGCTGGACCGTCGCCGCGGGCGCCGGCTCGTCGCTGCGCTCGGTCAGCCGCCGCACCAGCTCGGCGGGGTCGGGCAGCGCGCTCGCGTGGATGATGCGGAGCAACGCCATCTCCGCCGCCTGGAACGGCACAGGCGCGGCGTGGACCTCGGCCAGTCCCTTGAGCAGCAGCTGCCACAGCCGGTGGAGCGCGGGGAACGACAGCCGCGCCGCCCAGTCGCGGACGACCGCGCGCTCCTCGGGCGCCATCGCCGGGTCGTCATAGTCAGCGACCTTGGTTCGAGTCACGGTATGGACCAGCTCGAGCAGTTCCTGGACGACCTGCGCCGGGTCGCTGCCGAGGTCGTAGCTGTCCTTGAACGCCGACAGCGCCGACGCCGCCTCGCCCGCCAGCAGCAGCGCCATCAGCGCGCGCACCAGCCCGCGGTCGGACAGGCCGAGCATGTCGCGCACCGACCCCGCGTCGACGATGCCGCCGCCATGGGCGATCGCCTGGTCGAGGAGCGACAGCCCGTCGCGCACCGAGCCCTCGGCGGCGCGCGCGATCAGCGCCAGCGCCTCGGGCTCGGCCCGGGCGCCTTCGAGCTCCACGAGGCGCGCGAAATGCTCGACCAGCACCTCGGCCGGAATGCGCCGCAGGTCGAACCGCTGGCAGCGCGACAGGACCGTCACCGGCAGCTTGCCGACCTCGGTCGTCGCGAAGATGAACTTGACGTGCGGCGGCGGCTCCTCGAGCGTCTTGAGCAGACCGTTGAACGCCTGCTTCGACAGCATATGGACTTCGTCGATGATGTAGATCTTGTAGCGCGCCGACACCGCGGCATAGCGCACCGCCTCGATGATCTCGCGGACGTCGTCGATGCCGGTGTTCGACGCCGCGTCCATCTCGATGACGTCGATGTGGCGCCCGGCGGCGATGGCGACGCACGGCTCGCACACCCCGCACGGGTCGATCGTCGGACCGCCGCCGCCGTCGGCGCCGACGCAGTTGAGCGCCTTGGCGATGATCCGCGCGGTCGAGGTCTTGCCGACGCCGCGGACGCCGGTCAGCAGCCACGCCTGCGCAAGCTGCCCGCGGCGGATGGCGTTGCCGAGCGTGCGGACCATCGCCTCCTGGCCGAGCAGCGCGGCGAAGCTGCCCGGGCGGTACTTGCGTGCGAGGACACGGTATTCGGTCGCCGCCGCGGGCTCGGCGAAAAGCTCGTTCATGAGTCGGACGGTGACGCCTTCGGGCAGCGACGGCAAGCCGCCAGGTGGGAGCCGGGAACGACCCAGAGCGGATTCGTTACGGCTGCTTCCTTCCGGACCTGACCGGGTTGGCGATAACTCTGCCCGCCCGACTCCCGCCGCCGCTATGCGCCCGCCCCCACGCCGATGCAAGCTGGCGGCGGGATTGTCTCGGGCGATATCCTCCCCACATCCCGTGCTGCCGACGCACGATCAACCTGCGACAGGAGTTCCCCATGCCCCTCGAAACCGCGACCCTGGCCGGCGGCTGCTTCTGGTGCACCGAGGCGGTGTTCGACGCCCTGACCGGCGTCACCGCGGTCGAATCGGGCTATATCGGCGGCGAGGTCGTCGACCCGTCGTACGCCGCGGTTTGCACCGGCCGCACCGGCCACGCCGAGGCGGTGCGCATCACCTTCGATTCCGAGCAGGTCGCCTATGCCGACCTGCTCGACATCTTCTTCCACACGCACGACCCGACGACGCTCAACCGCCAGGGTGCCGACAGCGGCACCCAGTACCGCTCGGCGATCTTCCCCCACTCGCCCGAACAGCACGCCGCCGCCGAGGCGGCGATCGCGCGCAACCAGGCCGACTGGGACGCGAAGATCGTCACCACGATCGAGCCCGACGCCCCGTGGTACAAGGCCGAGGAGTATCACCAGAACTATTATGCCAACAACCCGAACGCCGGCTATTGCGCCGCCGTCGTCGGCCCCAAGCTCGCCAAGTTCCGCCGCGGCTACGCCGCCCGGCTGAAGGCCGCCTGACCCGCCCTACCGCGCGACCTCGATCACCGCTTCGGGCACCCAGCCCTTGGTGCCGAGTTCGTCCTCGACCTCCCAGAAGCCGACCTGCTTGTTGCCGGTCGGGTAGAGCATCGCGCCGGGGTCGAGCGTCTTGATCGCCCGGCCCTTGAGCGACGCGGTCGCGTACATCCGGCCGGGGCGCTTCATCGCCACCGCCTTCTCCGCCTGCGGCTGCGCGGCATAGGCCGCGAGCTGGCCGCCGAGTTCGCCGACCATCTTGGTATAGGCGTCGAGATAGGCGAGCGCGACGACCTGGCCGAGCTCGGTATTGTCGTAGCCGCTCGCTCCGCCCGCGCCGAGGACGCCGCCGCCGAAGATGCCGCCGCCGCCGCCGAAGCCGAGGTCGCTCTTCTTCGACTGGCCCTCGGCGACGAACTCCTCCGACGACTTGTTGTTGACGACGTTGAGGACGACGTTGGCCGAACGCTTCTTGACGTTGATGCCGCCGAGCAGCGCCCCGCCGACGCCGGGCACGAACGCGCCGAGCAGGCCGCCGACGTTGAGGCCGCCCTTGTTGTTGTTGCCGGTGACGATGTCGGGGATGACGGTGAAGTCGGCCTCGATCATCTGGCCCTTGCCGATCGTGCCGCCGCGGCGCGTCTCGCCGGCGCCGGCGAGGTCGCGCTCACGGCTCATCGCCGCCATGCCCATCGCGCTGCGGTTGACGAGGCGGAAGCATTTCGACTTCTGTACATAGACGCGGATCAGCGCCTCGGGCGAGCCGAGGCCGAGGCCGCCCCACCATTTCGTCTCGGGCTCGGACAGCGCCAGCGTGCCGAGCGGCCGCGCGCACGTCGGCAGCACCGCCGTCGCCTCGGCGCGAGTCGCCTCGGCGGTCTTGCCGGCCTTCGAATTGATCTGCGCCGCCGCCGGCGCGCACAGCGACACTGCTACCGCGGCGACGACTCCACCGCGCATCATGTGACGTGACATATCATCCCCCCTGCTCGTCCGCCGTCGCCATAACCGATGCGCGGCACGCTTTCCACACCCTATTCGCCGGTGATAGGCAGTGCCGCCATGACCGATGCCGATATCCTCGCCGAATTCCGCGCGGCGCACGCGCTGCTCGAAGGCCATTTCATCCTGTCGTCGGGGCTGCGCTCGCCGCGCTACCTCCAGTGCGCCCGCCTCCTGATGGACCCGCTCCGCGCGGCGCGGCTGTGCGCGGCGCTGGCGGCGAAGCTGCCGCTGGCGGTGCGCAGCCGGATCACCGCCGTGGTCGCGCCAGCGATGGGCGGCGTAATCTGCGGCTACGAGATGGCGCGGCAGCTCGGGGTCGCCGCGATGTTCGTCGAGCGGCCGCAGGGCGTGTTCGAACTTCGCCGCGGCTTCCGCCTCGATCCCGGCCAGCCGGTGCTGATGATGGAGGACGTCGTCACCACCGGCCTCAGCTCGCGCGAGGCGATCGCCGCGATCGCCGCGGCCGGCGGCGAGGTCGTCGCCGCCGCCTGCCTCGTCGACCGCAGCGACGGCGCCGCCGACGTCGGCGTGCCGCTGACGGCGCTGCTCCGCCTCGCCGTGCCGAGCTACGCGCCCGATGCGCTGCCGCCCGAACTCGCCGCGATCCCGGCGGTCAAGCCGGGGAGCCGCGCGGCATGATCCTCGCCCTCGCCGCCCTGCTCGCCGCCGCGCCCGCCAACGAGGCGCCGCTCGCCAAGGCGATGGCCCTCGTCGAGATGTCGACCCGCATCGGCCGGGCGGCTCCCGACTTCCCCGGCGAACTCGGCGTGACGACGACCGCGTCGGGCGGACAGATGCTGTGGCTCGGCCCGAGCGGCGGCATCGCCAAGCGCAAGGCCGGACCGGTCTGGCGCTGGGCGTCGGTGACCAAGCAGGTCGTCGCCGTGCTGGTTATGCAGGAGGTCGAACGCGGTCGGATCGACCTCGACGCCCCGGCGACGCGCTACCTGCCCGGCGTCGCGCTCCCGGGCGGCGACGCGGTGACTGTCCGCCGCCTGCTCGATCATACCTCGGGACTGTACGATCCGAACGGCGGGCCCGCCGGGCCCGACGGCACGCCGCGCGCCTATCTGCGCTCGGCGACGCCCGCACCGAAGGGGCTCGATCCGCAGTGCCTGCAGCCGTCGGGCCGCGCGCCGGGCGCCGGCTTCGTCTACAACAATTGCGACTATGTCGTCCTCGGCAGCCTGCTCGAGGCGGTGACCGGCAAGCCATTCGCCACCCTGGTCCGCAAGCGCATCGCCGGACCGCTGGCCCTGCGCTCGCTGCGCGTCCTCAAGCCCGGCGACCGGGACGACATCGTCGCCGTCGACGGGCACGGCGCGACCGACGCCGCGGTCGATCCCGGCCGCTACGGCAGCGCCGCCAACCTCGCCGGCACCGCCGCCGACCTGCTGAAGTTCGACCGCGCGCTGATCGACGGCACGCTGCTCGGCAAGGCGGCGACGGTGACGATGTGGCGGGGCGAGCCGAAGCTCGGCTATGCCGCGCTCGGCCAATGGTCGTACCCGGTCGCGCTCAAGGGCTGCATCGCCCCGCAGCACGTCGTCGAGCGCCGCGGCGCGGTCGGCAACGTCCAGGTGCGCAACCTGATCGCGCCCGAACGCGGCATCGCCATCGTCGCCTTCGCCGCCTCGGCGGTGCCCGACTTCGGCGAGCCGTGGCAGGGCAAGGGGCTGACCTACGACCTGCTGTCGGCGGCGCTGTGCACGGCATGACCGCGCGCGTCCGCCTCGGCGTCAACATCGACCATGTCGCGACGATCCGCAACGCCCGCGGCGGCGACGATCCCGATCCGGCGCGCGCGGCCGCGGTCGCCGTGGCGGCGGGCGCCGACGGCATCACCGCGCATCTCCGCGAGGACCGGCGGCACATCACCGATGCCGACCTGTCGCGGCTGATGGCGGCGACCGTCCAGCCGCTCAACCTCGAGATGGCGGCGACCGAGGAGATGCTCGGCATCGCGCTCGTCCACCGTCCGCACGCCGCGTGCATCGTCCCCGAGCGCCGCGCCGAGCGGACCACCGAGGGCGGGCTCGACGCGGCGGGGCAGCACAACAGCCTCGCCCCGATCGTCGCGCGGCTGAAGGCGGCGGGGGTCCGCGTCAGCCTGTTCATCGCGCCCGACCCGCGCCAGATCGATGCCGCGGCGCGGCTCGGCGTACCCGTCGTCGAACTCCACACCGGCCGCTACAGCCACCTCGCCGGCGACGAGCGGGCGGCGGAACGCGAACGGCTGGCACGCGCGGCGACGCTGGCGGCGGCGCGCGGGCTCGAGGTCCATGCCGGCCATGGCCTGACCTTCGACAATGTCGGCGCGGTCGCCGCCATCCCCGAGGTCGCCGAGCTCAACATCGGCCACTTCCTGATCGGCGAGGCGGTGTTCATCGGCCTCGACGCGGCGATCCGGGCGATGCGCGCGGCGATCGACCGGGGCCGCGGGGGGTGATCGTCCTCGGGCTCGGCAACGACTTGTGCAACATCGAGCGCATCGCGGCGAGCCTCGACCGCTTCGGCGACCGCTTCGTCACGCGCATCTTCACACCGCTCGAGATCGCCCGCTCGGAGCGGCGGCCGCTGACCCGCGCGGGGTCGTACGCCAAGCGCTGGGCGGCGAAGGAGGCGTGCGCCAAGGCGCTCGGCACCGGCATCCGCGGCGGCGTGTTCTTCAGCGCGATGGGCGTCGTCAACCTGCCGAGCGGGCAGCCGACGCTGGCGCTGACCGGCGGCGCGGCGGAAAGACTGGCAAAAATGACGCCGGAGGGGCATATCGCCGACATCCATCTGACGATTACCGACGATCATCCCTGGGCGCAGGCGATCGTACTGATCACCGCGAGGCCCGAATGAGCGAAATGACCGAGACCCTGCCCGCCGCGCGCAAGAAGAAGGTCGACTGGGCGAGCGAGGTGCGCCAGCTCGTCGTCCTCGCGCTCGCCGTCCTCGCGGTCCACAGCTTCGTCGCCAAGCCGTTCTTCATCCCGAGCGAGTCAATGCTGCCGACGCTGCTGACCGGCGACCGGCTGATCGTGTCGAAATATCCGTACGGCTATTCGTACCTGTCGCCGTCGCTGCCGATCCTGCCGCACCTCGACGGGCGGGTGTTCGGCCGCTACCCCGAGCGCGGCGACATCGCCGTAATCAAGAGCCCGCGCGGCCACGACGACTATATCAAGCGCGTCATCGGCCTGCCCGGCGACACCGTGCAGATGCAGGGCGGCCGGCTGTGGCTCAACGGGGCGCCGGTGCCGCGCGTCGCGCAGCCGCCGGCCGACATCGTCGTGTCGGCCAACACCGACTGCAGCGCGCTGCAGGTCAGCCAGTACCGCGTCACCCGGCCCGACGGCGTCACCATCTGCCGCTATCCGCGCTTCCGCGAGACGCTGCCCGGCGGGCGCAGCTACGACACGCTCGACCTCGGCGAGACGCCGCAGGACAATACCGCCCCCGAGATCGTGCCCGAGGGCCATATCTACCTGATGGGCGACAACCGCGACAATTCGGAGGACAGCCGCTTCCCCGCGATCGTCGGCGGGCTCGGCATGCTGCCGATCGAGAATCTCGTCGGCCGCGCCGAGTTCCTCACCTTCTCGCTCGACGGGTCGACGTCGTTCAACCCGCTGACGTGGCTCGGCGCGTTCCGCCCCGGACGCGCCTTCGTCTCGCTGCATCCGCATACCGATACGGCGCGATGAGCGACGACGGCGGCGCCGTCCCGCCGAGCCCGGTCGAGCTCGAGGGACGGCGCGCCCGCGCGGCGCTGACCG
This sequence comes from uncultured Sphingomonadaceae bacterium, assembly GCA_964250105.1. Classification (GTDB taxonomy): domain Bacteria; phylum Pseudomonadota; class Alphaproteobacteria; order Sphingomonadales; family Sphingomonadaceae; genus Polymorphobacter_B. Next base: position 150 of record CAXUEV010000084.1, on the reverse strand, counting down.
ACGCGAGCGTGTGGCTCGGTCTGGCAGCCGGGCTGTTCCTCGCGTGGAAGCTGGCGCCGTCGCTGCTGCTGATCCTCGCGGGCGTGATCTTCGCCGCGGCGCTGGCGGGCGGCGACCCGCTGGTGACACCGTTCGGCACCTTCCATCCGC
>CAXUEV010000083.1:0-7007 GCA_964250105.1 uncultured Sphingomonadaceae bacterium | reverse complement strand
AGGCGATCGCCGCGATCCGGTCGAGCGCCGGGCGGATGGCGGCGACGCCCTTCGCCGCGATGCCGGCCTCGTCCATATAGGTCGCGTAGTAGGTGCCGACGCGCTGCGCGTCGGCGTCGCCGGCGGCGCCGGCCCTGGCCGCCGCCTCGATGATCGCCCGCGTCCGCTCGCGCGACAGGTCGTCGAGGACGTAGAAGGCGCCGTAGGCGGCGCGGTCGGCGGGAATCGTCGTCGTCCGGTCCCAATTGCCGTTGGCGAAGGCGAAGAAATCGTCGCCCGGCCTGACCGCGGGGTCCATGCCCTTGGTGTCGAATCCGTAGCTGCCGTATTGCGCCGCGCCGGCGGCGAGCGCCGGCGCGGCGAGCGTCAGGACGGCGAGCGAGGCGGCGAGCAGAAAGCGGGGCATGACGGACCTTTGTGATAGTATATCTTAATTGTACGCGCTCGCCGGAGCAGCGACAAGCCGGCCGTCGCGCCGCGAAATAACGCGGCCGTGGATCGTTTCGGCATCGTCGGACGTTGGCCGCCAGTCAAATTTCTGACGACTGGAGCATCGATACCGTGAAGCGTATATTCATCGCCGCCACCGCCGCCCTGATGGCCGTCGGCGCCGCCGCCCCCCTCGCCGCCGCCTCGATCAACGCCAAGCAGGTCGACCAGCGCCGCCTGATCGACGCCGGCGAGCGCAGCGGCAAGCTGACCGCGCGCGAGGTCAGGACGCTGCGCGCCGAGCAGGACGCGATCGAGCGCGAGAAGGACCGGCTGAAGGCGGACGGCACCTACAGCAAGCGCGACAAGCGTATCATCCACGCCCGCCAGGACGCGGCCGAGCGCCACATCAAGGGATCGAAGAGCAACGGCCGCCGCGCGCCCTCGCAGAAGATCCTCGGCGCGAAAGTCTTCTAACTCGACGTCGTCGCGCGCTTCACAGGAAGCGCGCGACGACGTCACGGTAGCTGCGGCTGACCTTGATCTGTGCGCCCGAGCCCAGGACGAGAAAACATTCGCCGTTGGTGTGCGGCTTGACGCTGCGGACATTGTCGAGGTTGACGATCGTCGAGCGGTGGACGCGCTGAAAGCGCCGCGGATCGAGCCGCTTCTCGAGGTCCTTCATCGTCTCGCGCAGGATCAGCGTCTGATCGGTCGTGTAGATGCACATATAGTCGCCCGCGGCATCGATCCGCTCGATATGGTCGACGTCGACGCGGAAGATCTGGCCGCGATCCTTGATGTTGATGATCTTCTCGAAGCGGCTGGCAGCGGGTTCGCCGCCTGCGACGGCGATATCGTCGGGCACCGCCTCGGGCGCGACCTGGACGAGGATCTCCTTCAGCCGGCCGCTTTCCTCGTGCCCGCGTTTTTCGTTCAGGCGCTGCCGGACGCGCTCGATCGTCGCCGCCAGCCGGCCTTCCTCGACGGGCTTCATCAGATAGTCGACCGCCTGCGCGGCGAACGCCTTGACCGCGTGTTCCATATAGGCGGTGACGAAGACGAACAGCGGCGGCTCGACCTCGGCGACGCCGCCGACGACCGAGAAGCCGTCGAACCCCGGCATCTGGATGTCGAGGAAGACGAGGTCGGGCTTGAGCGTCTTTATCGCGCGGATCGCCTCGCGGCCGTTGGCGCAGCGTTCGACGATCTCGACGTCGTCGAACGCCTCGAGGCGCACCTCGAGGCCCTGGATGGCGAGGCGCTCGTCGTCGACGAGGATGGTACGGATGGTCATGTCTGCGCGGTTTCCCTGGTCAACTGGCCCGGTATCTGCGCCCCCGCTCTCAAGTCGATGCGGCCGCTCGCGACGCCCGCTTTGCCGTCGGACGTCTGGAACGGGATGTCGATCAGCACGATCAACCCGCGTGGATAATGCGCTTCGAGTTCGAAGCGATGGTCGTCGCCGTACGCCTGCGCCAGACGGTCGCGGATGTTCGGCAGGCCGACGCCCGTGCCCGAAGTCGTCACCGGCGCTTCGCCGTTCAGCGTCCGGAAGTCAATTCCCGGGCCGGTGTCGGTCACGGTGATGACCAGCCGCGGCGCGTCGGCGGCGCCCATGACGCGGACGTCGATGTCGATGTCGGCCCCGTCCTCCATCGGCGTCACCGCGTATTTGATCGCGTTCTCGATGATCGGCTGGAGGATCAGCGACGGCAGCCGCCCGTCGAGCGCATCGGGGGCGATGTCGAAGCGGGTGCGCAGCCGCTCCTCGAAGCGGGTGCGCTCGATGTCGAGGTAGAGCTTGAGCGCCTCGATCTCCTGCGCCACCGTCGCCAGCCCCTCGCGCTCGCCGACGAGGCTGTAGCGGAGGAACGACGACAGCCGCGACAGCATCGCGTTGGCGCGTTCGGTCTGCTTCAGCAGCACCAGCGTCGAGATCGAGTTGAGCGTGTTGAACAGGAAATGCGGGTTGAGCTGGTAGCGCAGCATCTCGAGCTGCGCCGAATTGGCCTGCGCCGAGACGCGGATCATCCGTTCCGACTGCTCCGCCAGCAGCAGATAATAGTTGATCCCGTAATAGAGCCCGCTCCACGCGCCGAGCACCGAGAAGTCGAGCAGGATCGCGCCGAGGAACTCGATGCCCTGCGGCTTCCACCCCGGCTCGTAGAAGGTCGCGTGCGCCCAGACCTCGAGCACCGAGAACAGCGCCGACGCCGCGCCGAGGATGAGGAGCGTCAGCGTCCAGACGAACACCGGGCGCATGTCGATGACGCGGCGATAGGCGGCGGCCATCAGCAGCGTCAGCGAGAATCCCGTGGCGGTGACGATGATCGTCGGCAGGACGAAGGTCAGCCCCATCCGGTTGGCGAGGCCGCCGAACGCGCGCAGCAGCATGTACGCGCCCCAGCCGCCGCTCTGCAGCAGCCAGAACGCGCGGTCCTTGTCGGTGAAGAAGCCCCGCGTGCGGAGTTCGGCGATTTCCATCGCGGCGTTTTTAGAGGAGCCGCCGCCTTTAGGGAACCTCGCTTGGGCGACCCGGCTCAGTCTTCCGGCGCGATCGTTACCTTGAGCCCGTCGAGCGCGGCGGTGAAGTTGATCTGGCACGACAGGCGCGAACCGGCGACGCGGTGCTCCGAACTGCCGAGCAGGTCGTCCTCGTCGGCGCTGACCGGGCCCAGCGACGCGGCCCACGCCGGGTCGACCTGGACGTGGCAGGTGGCGCAGCTGCAGCAGCCGCCGCACAGCGCGAGCAGTTCGTCGACGCCGCCGTCGCGGATGATCTCCATGACCGACAGCCCCGGCTCGGCTTCGAGTTCCGCCTCGGTTCCGGCGCGGTTGACGACGATCAGTTTGGGCATCGGCCAAGGGTCCAGTCGACGTGAAGGTGACGCTCGCCTATTACCCGCTCCGGGTAGGGGATCAAGTACGGAACGCGCGTGGGACTCGATGCGGCACGCCTGCGGCACGGCATCGACGCGATCGCGGCACGCTCGCCGGCGATGGCGGCGGCGGTCGCGCGCGCCGGCTATCCCGCGCCGCGGCTGCTGACGCGCGGCCCGACGACGCTGATGCGGGCGATCGTCGGCCAGCAGGTCTCGGTCAAGGCGGCGGACAGCATCTGGGCGCGGCTGGCGGCGGCGACCGGCGGCTTCGACGATCTCGCCGCGGTGCGCGACGTGCCGGTCGACGTGCTGCGCGCCGCCGGCCTGTCGCGGCAGAAGGCGTCGTACATCCACAGCCTCGCCGACGCCTGCGTCAGCGGCGGGCTCGATTTCGCACGCCTGCCCGACGACGACGAGGCGGCGATCGCGCGGCTGGTCGCGGTCAGGGGCATCGGCCGCTGGTCGGCGGAGATCTACCTGCTGTTCGCCGACGGGCGCGGCGACGTGTTCCCGGCGGGCGATCTCGCCGTCCAGATCGAGCTGGGGCGCATCCTCGGCCTCGACGCGCGTCCGAGCGAGCGCGAGACGCGGCGGCTGGCCGCACCGTTCGCGCCGCACCGCGGGGCGCTCGCGGTATTCCTGTGGCATCACTACACGCTGATCGGCACCTCGGCCGTGCCGGCGGCGGGCCCGATCGGCTGATCGAGCCGAACGATTGCTGACATGAGATCAAGTCGTTTCTTCAATCACGCGGCCGCTATTATGTTGGCCTCATCAATCGAGGGAGACCGACCATGACCGAAGAGACCAAGCGCCCGACCCTTACGACGTCGGCCGGCGCGCCGATCGGCGACAACCAGAATTCGCTGAGCGTCGGCGAGCGCGGGCCGCTGCTGATCCAAGACTACCAGCTGTTCGAGAAGCTCGCGCACCAGAACCGCGAGCGCATTCCCGAGCGCGTCGTCCACGCCAAGGGCTGGGGCGGGTTCGGCAAGTTCACCGTGACCTCGACCGAGATCAACCGCTACACCAATGCCAAGCTGTTCGGCCATGTCGGCAAGGAGACCGACATCCTGATGCGCTTCTCGACCGTCGCCGGCGAGCAGGGCGCGGCCGACGCCGAGCGCGACGTGCGCGGCTTCTCGATCAAGTTCTACACCGAGGACGGCAACTGGGACATGGTCGGCAACAACACGCCGGTGTTCTTCGTCCGCGACCCGTACAAGTTCCCTGACTTCATCCGCACGCAGAAGCGCCATCCGCGGACCAACATGCGCTCGCCCACCGCGATGTGGGATTTCTGGTCGCTGAGCCCCGAATCGCTCCACCAGATCACGATCCTGTTCTCCGACCGCGGCCTGCCGGTCGGCCCGCAGTATATGAACGGCTACGGCAGCCACACGTTCAGCCTGTGGAACGACGCCGGCGAGCGGGTGTGGGTCAAGTTCCACTTCAAGAGCATGCAGGGCCACAAGTTCTACACCAACGCCGAAGCCGGCGAAGTCGTCGGCAAGTCGCGCGAGAGCTATCAGGAGGAGCTGTACGGCGCGATCCACAACGGCGACTTCCCGCGGTGGAAGTTCATGGTCCAGGTCATGACCCAGGCCGAAGCCGACGCCAGCCCGTTCAACCCGTTCGACCTGACCAAGGTTTGGCCGCATGCCGACTATCCGCTGATCGAGGTCGGCGAGCTCGAGCTCAACCGCAACCCGGACAATTATTTCTCGCAGATCGAGCAGGCGGCGTTCAGCCCGTCGAACGTCGTCAAGGGCATCAGCTTCTCGCCCGACAAGATGCTCCAGGCGCGGATCTTCTCGTACGCCGACGCGCATCGCCACCGGCTCGGCACGCATTACGAGGCGCTGCCGGTCAACCAGCCGAAGTCGCCGGTCAACCACTACCACAAGGACGGGCTGCTGCGCTTCTTCGCCGACAACAAGAACCCCGAGGCCTATTACGAGCCGAACAGCTTCGACGGTCCGGTCGAGGACCCGAGCTATGTCGAGCCGCCGCTCGCGGTCAACGGCGTCGCCAAGCGCTACGACCACCGCGAGAACAACGAGGATTATAAGCAGCCCCGCGCGCTATGGGCGCTGTTCGACGATGCCGAGAAGGCGCGGCTGTACCAGAACTTCGCCGCCGCGATGCACGGCATCCCGCAGTTCATCATCGACCGCCAGCTCGGCCATTTCGAGAAGATCGATCCCGCCTATGCCCAGGGCGTCCGCGACGCGCTCGCGGCGATGACGCCGGCGGAGGAGAAGCAGAAGACGCAGAAGGACATGGACCGGATGGCGCACGCCGAGGCGCAGGCGGCCGAATAGCCGCCGGCCGGCGGAGGATCGGCCGCGGCCTTTCCTCCGCCGGCATTTCGGCTAAGGGTCGGGGTCGCAGACAGGAGCCCCGTATGATCGACCTGTATTTCTGGCCGACGCCGAACGGCCACAAGATCACGATGATGCTCGAGGAGACCGGCTTCGACTATGCGCTGAAGCCGGTCGACATCACCAAGGGCGAACAGTTCGCGCCCGACTTCCTCAGGGTTTCGCCGAACAACAAGATGCCGGCGATCGTCGACCACGCGCCCGGAGACGACGGCGCGCCGCTGAGCGTGTTCGAATCGGGGGCGATCCTGCTCTATCTCGCGCGCAAGGCGAAGGCGTTCGCCGGCGACACGCTGCGCGAACGCGTCGCGGTCAAGGAATGGCTGTTCTGGCAGGTCGCCGGCCTCGGGCCGATGGCGGGCCAGGCGAACCATTTCATCCGCTTCGCGCCCGAGCAGGTGCCCTACGGCATCAAGCGCTACGGCGAGGAGACGCGGCGGCTGCTCGAAGTGCTCGACCGCCGGCTGGCGGGCCATGAATTCATCGCCGGCGCCGCCTATTCGGTCGCCGACATGGCGAGCTATCCGTGGGTGGTGGCGGTCGGCCAGGTCGTGCCGACCGACGGGCTCGACCACGTCGGGCGCTGGCTGGCGGCGACCGCGGCGCGGCCGGCAACGGTGGCCGCCTATGCCAAGGGCAGCGCCGTCGCGCCGCCGCCGCCCGCCAAGCCCGCCTGATGCGGCACGATCCGCGGCGGCTCGATCCCGCCGCCTATCCGTGGACGGTCGAGGTCGCGACGCGCTTCGGCGACATGGACATCAACTTCCACCTGAACAACATCGCCGTCGCCGGCCTGTACGAGGAGGCGCGCGTCCGTTTCCACCTGCACCTGGGGCAGCGCGTGCCCGAGCTCCGGCAGATGCGCCTCGTCGTCGCCCGCGTCGGCATCGACTATCTCGCCGAGGGCCGCTATCCGGCCGCCGCGCAGGTCGGCGTCGCCGTGTCGGCGATCGGCACCAGCAGCTATACGCTGGCGCTGGCGCTGTTCCAGGACGCGCGCTGCATCGGCCTGTCCGACGCGGTTCTCGTCCTGCGCGGCGGCAGCGGCACGGCACCGATCCCCGACACGCTGCGCACCGTGCTTGGCGAACTCGCCGCGCACGCCTAGATACGCCGGCCACCGACCGGAGACGATGCATGACCGACGCGCCGCAGACCCTGACGCTGACCCTCGAGGGCGGCGACGTCACGATCCGGCTGAGGAACGATCTCGCCCCCGGCCATGTCGCGCGGATCGCCGAGCTGGCGAACGACGGCTTCTACGACGGCGTCGTCTTCCACCGCGTCATCCCCGGCTTCATGGCGCAGG
>CAXUEV010000082.1:0-7025 GCA_964250105.1 uncultured Sphingomonadaceae bacterium | reverse complement strand
CCTCGTCGACCCGGCCGGCGCGGGCGAGCATCCGGCCGTGGTTGAACTGGCCGCGGAAGTCGCCCGCCGCCGCCGCGCGCGCATAGCAGTCGGCGGCTCGCGCGAGATCGCGCGGGCCGGCCCAGCCGTCTTCGTGGAAGCTGCCGACGAAGTTCATCGCCTTGGCGTTGCCGAGCGCGGCGGCGCGCTCGAACCAGCCGAGCGCCGCCGCCTTGTCCTCGGCGACGCCGGCGCCGAGCGCCAGCGCCGTACCGTAATTATACATGCCCCAGTCGAGCCCGCGCTCCGCCGCGAGCCTGAAATACGCCGCCGCCCGAACCTTGTCGACCGCGGTGCCCCACCCGAGATCGAGGCAGCGGCCGACCATGTTGATGGCCTGCAGATGACCCTGTCGCGACGCGGCGGTGAACCAGGAGAGTGCCGCGTGAGGATCGCGGGGTGTGCCGCGGCCGTCCAGCAGGAGCTGGCCGTAGACCGCCTGCGCCTCGGCCGATCCCGCCTCCGCCGCCGCCCGCACGAATGCCGCCGTCTCCTCGGCGCTGCCCGCCAGCCGCCGCGCGATCTCGTCGCCGTCCAAGGCATTGATTTCATTGATGCCTGTCATCGATATTTGAAGCTCAACGTGGCGAACGCGCTGCGTCCGGCGGCGAGGACGGCATAGTGGCTGGTGTACGCCTGGCTGAAATACGCCTTGTCGGTCAGGTTCTGAACGTTGACCGCCAAATTGATGAAGCTATTGATATCATAGCCGATTCTGGCATCGAAGCGCCAATAGGACGGCACCGACCGGGCGATCGTCTTGGTCGCCGGGCTGACGCTGACGACCCCCGCCGCCGTCTGCGTCGCCGCCCGGTTGTCGGCATATCCGCCGAACACCCGGCTCGCGTAGAACGCCCCGCCGCCGATCGAAAGTGCGGGCAATATCTGATAGTTGCTCCAGATGGTGAAGCTGTGCTTCGCCGTCTGCGTCAGTCGACGCCCGGTGTTGACCGACTCGACCAGCACTGTCTTCGCCGCCTGGCTCCCCACCGCCGGCGCCACCAGCGCCGCGAAACCGCCGTCGACGATCTTCGCATCGAGATAGGTGTAGCCGCCGAAAACGTTGATTTCCTTGGTGATATTTCCGTTGAAGCCGAGCTCGACGCCGCGCACGCGCTTCTTGCCGATGAAGCTGACGGTGTTGCTGTCGCTCAGCGCCCGGGCATTGTCGGTCTTCGTCTCGAACGCCGCCGCGGTCAGCGACAGCTGCCCGGCGAACAGATCGGCCTTGGCCCCCGCCTCGATCGACTTGGTCTTTTCGACTTTGAGCGAATTGAGGATCGCGACCGACGACGCGCTGCCGGTGGTCGGCAGCGCGTTGAGCTCCTGACCCTCGCCGATCAGGCTGTTCGGCGGCGTCGCCGCGGTCGCGTACAGGCCGTAGAGGCTGGTGTTCGCGGTCGGCTTGAAGATCACGCCGGCCTGGTAGTTGAACAGATTGTCCTCGCGCGTCAGCGACACGCTCCGCGTCGCCGTGATCGGCTGGCCCGGCGTGACCGTCGACTTGAAGCTGTCGAAGCGCGCGCCGAGGTTGACGATCAGACTGTCGCCGAGCGCGATCGAATCGAACGCGTAGACCGCCTGGGTATCGGCGTCGTTGCGCGTCTCGGCGATCGGCAGGTTCTTGACGACCGGCGCGGCGACGGTCGACGTGTCGCTGGCATAGTTGACCCAGGGCGCATTCGGATTGGGATCGAACAGGTCGACGCAGTAATAGCGCGCGACGGTCGCCGGGTTGCACCGCGGGCTTATCGTCGAGCCGGACGACAGGAGTTCGCTCCCCGCGGCGTTGACGAAGCCCCGCGTGACGAAGGTGCCGCGCCGCGCCTTCTCCCACGACAGTTCGGCACCGGCGGCGAAATTGTGCTCGATCGCACCGGTCTTGAACTTGCCGAACAGATCGACCTGATCGATCATGCTGTCGGTATAGCCGTAGCGCGTGTTGGGGCGCGTCCAGACGCGGCCGCCGTCGGTCAGCGCGCCGCGGGGATTCGCCGGGTTGGTGCCGTAGACGTTCCCCTGGGTATCGTCGGGCTGCGTGTAGATATACGCCTGATCGCTGTGGCTGTAGCGCGCGGTGTTGCGCAGCGTAATGCCGCCGAAATCGTGCTCGCCGCGCAGCGTCAGCTCGTCGGTCTTCGAGTCGCGAAAATCGCGGCCTTTCAGTCCGTAGAAGGTCGAACGGCCGACCGTGCCGGTGCGGCCGCCGATCGTCGTGACCTGGCCCAGCGCCGGCTCGGAGTAGCTCAGCCCAAGGTTCGGCGTGTTGCCGATCGTATAAAGATACGGGATGCCGCTGTCGGGCAGCTCGTCGCTGTCGAGATGATAATAGGAAGCGGTCAGCCGCGTCGGCGTGCCGATGCCGATGGTGATCGCCGGCGCAATGCCCCAGCGCTTCTGGTAGACGGCGTCGCGCCCGGCGACGTCCTGGTCGTGCCAGACGCCGTTCAGCCTCACCGCCACCGTGTCGGACAGCTTCCAGTTGATGTCGCCGGTAATGCGCTTGTAGTCGTCGGTGCCGTAGCTTGCCGCGCCGGCGACGAAATCGCGGTTCTCGGGCAGTTTCGAGACGATGTTGAGCGAGCCCCCGGCCGAGCCCCGGCCGCCGAGCGTCGAGTCCGAACCGCGGACGATCTGGATCTGCTCGACGTCGAAGATTTCGCGGCTCTGCGCGCCGATGTCGCGCAGGCCATCGAGATAGGTCGAGCCCTGGCTGTCGGAGCCGCGGATGAACGGCCGGTCGCCGATCGGGTTGCCGCCCTCGGCGGCACCGAAGGTGATGCCGGGAACGGTGCGCAACGCCTCGACCAGCGTCGCCGAGCCGGTCTCCTTGATGACCTCCTTGTCGATGACGACGATCGACCGCGGCGTGTCGAGCAGCGGTGCCGTCGCCTTGGCCGAGATGATCTCGGCCTTGCGTTCCTGATTGCCGGTGACGACCAGCGTGTCGGCGGGGGCCGCATCGGGCACCTCGCCCGACGCGGGCGCGCCGGCGATGAAACCGATGCAGCCGAGCGCGAGGAAGCCGGGCCGCACGGTGGTGGAATTCGTCTTCAATTTTCGTCCCCAGGATGTTCGCTCGGGCAGCGCTATCGCGACTTATTCGCAACTCGTCAAGTTGATGATAGTGATTATCAGGATCGATCAGTACGCGCGGTTGCGCTGCGGTGAGCCAGTCGTCAGAGACTTGGCCGATGGACCAGGAGCCCCTGCCGCAGACCGAGCTCGACAGCGGTGCCACAGCCCACTTCGGCTGGTTCGATCATAGAGCCGAGGACGCGGGCGGTGCGCCCGCCGGCATGTACCGTAATCCGGTTCTGCCGGGCCTGCGTCCCGATCCGGCGCTGGTCCGCGTCGGCGGCGACTTCTATCTCGTCACCTCGAGCTTCGCCTGGTTTCCCGGCATCCCGGTGTTCCACAGTCGCGACCTCGTCGCCTGGACGCAGGTCGGCAACGCGATCGACCGGCCGGGACAGATCGACATGACCGGCATCGCCGCCGCGCACGGCATCTTCGCGCCGTCGATTACCTGCCACGACGGCGTCTTCTACATCTTGTGCACCGCGGTCGACTGCGGCGGCAATTTCATGGTCACCGCGACCGATCCGGTGGGGCCATGGTCCGATCCCGTGTGGCTCGATTTCGACGGCATCGACCCGTCGCTGTTCGTCGACGGCGACGGCCGCGCCTATGTGCTCAACAACGGACCGCCGCCGGTCGCGCGCTACGACGGCCACCGCGCGATCTGGGCGCAGGAAATCGAGCTCGCCGCGGGTCGCCTGTTCGGTCCGCGGATCGTGCTCGTCGATGGCGGCGTCGACATCGCGGCGCAGCCGATCTGGGCCGAGGCGCCGCACGTCTTTCGCCGCGGCGGCTTCTATTACCTGATCACCGCCGAGGGCGGCACCGGCCGCAACCATAGCGAGGTCGTCTATCGCAGCACCGCGGTCACTGGGCCGTGGGAGGCGGGGCCGCGCAACCCGATCCTGACGCAGCGCGACCTCGATCCGGCGCGGTCCGACCGGGTCGAGGCCGCGGGCCACGCCGATTTCGTCGAGCTCACCGACGGCAGCTGGTGGTGCGTGTTCCTCGCCACGCGCCCCTATGCCGGCGACCTGACCGCGGTCGGGCGGGAGACGTTCCTGCTGCCGGTGACGTGGCACGACGATTGGCCGGAGATACTGCCGCGGGGCGTGCCGGTGCCGCTGGTCGCGGCGCGGCCCGACCTGCCGGCGGGGGCGATAGTGCGGCGGGAACGTGATGATTTCGCTGCGATAACGCTCGCTCCGGCGTGGCTGACGCTGCGGACGCCGCGAGAGCGCTGGTACGAGGTCGGCGGGGGGCTGACGCTGGCGGCGCGGGCGGTTTCGCTGGGGGAGCGGGGGCAGCCGTCGTTCCTCGGGCAGGGGCTGGCGGGTGCGGTTTCGACGACGACGACGCGGCTCGATTACCGGCCGGCGCGGGACGGGGACCGGGCGGGGGTGGCGGCGTTCCAGGACGAGCGGAACCATGTCTTCTTCGGACTCGCCCGGGACTGCGGGCGCGTCGAACTCGTCGTCGTCCGGCACGATGCGCGGGACGGGCCCGGCACGGGCAGGGTCATCGCCGCGACGCCCTGGCCGGCAGCCGTCGTCCGGCTCCGCTTCGTCCTTCACGCCGGCCGCTGCGACTTTCTCTATGCCGGCGACGACGGCGACTGGCGGACGTTGCTCGCCGATGCCGACGCCGACTTCCTCAGCATGACCGACGGCGGCGGCTTCCTCGGCACCGTCGTCGGGCTCTACGCCGCGCGCCTCAGCGCGCCTGCGTCCCCCGCGTGACGACGCGGTCGCCTGGCAGGACGGTGGCGATCTCGATCTCGGGCTGGCCGGCGAGCTCGTCGTAGAGCGGGCCGAAGTCGGTCTCGCGGGTCTGGCGGAGCAGGTCGTCGAAGCTGTCGATGACGAAATAGGTCCGCTGGTAGTCGTCGATCCGGTACTTCGTCCGCAGCAGCCGCTTCAGGTCGAAGCCGAGCCGGTCGGGCGACGGGTCGTCGAGCGCGAAGGTCGATTCGCCGAACGACGAGACGATGCCGGCGCCGTAGAGCTTGAGCCCGCCGGCGTCGGCGACCAGGCCGAACTCGACCGTGTACCAGTAGAGCCGCGCCAGCATCGCGATCGCGCCGCGGCGCGCCGCGCGCCGGCCGCCCTCGCCGTAGGCCTGCATATAGTCGGCGAACACCGGGTCGGCGAGCAGCGGCACATGGCCGAAGACGTCGTGGAAGACGTCGGGCTCCTGCAGATAGTCGAGCTGGTCGGGCGTGCGGATGAAGCGCCCGGCGACGAAGCGGCGGTTGGCGAGATGGTCGAAGAACACCTCCTCGGGCACCAGCCCCGGCACCGCGACGACGCTCCAGCCGGTCGCCGTGGTCAGCCGCGCCGACAGTTCGGCGAAGTCGGGGATGCCCGGCCGCGCCAGCCGCAGCATGTCGAGCCCGGCGAGGAACGCGGGCGCCGCGCGCGTCGCCAGCAGCGCCGTCTGCCGCGCGAACAGCCGGTCCCAGGTCGCGTGCTCGACGTGCGTGTACGATGCCCAGTCCTGGGGGATGGTCCAGTCGCCGGCGCTCATCGCACCAGCCGGTAGCCGACGCCGAGCTCGTTGACCAGCAGCGCCGGGCGCGCCGGCTCGGCCTCGAGCTTCTGCCGCAGGTTGCGCATGACGACGCGCAGATATTCGACATTGTCGGCGAACGCCGGCCCCCAGACGCTGCGCAGCAGCGCGGCGTGGGTGACGACCCGGCCCGGATGCCGCGCGAGCTCGGCGAGGACGGCGAACTCCTTCTGCGTCAGGTGGACGGCGACGCCGTCGCGGCGGACGGCGTGGTCGGCGAGGTCGATGTCGAGCGCGCCGATCCGTAGCTGCGCGTCGCCGGCGTCGTTGCGCGCGTCGCGGCGCAGCGTCGTCCGTACGCGCGCCAGCAGCTCCTCGGTGTCGAACGGCTTGGTCACATAGTCGTCGGCGCCGAGGTCGAGCGCGGCGACCTTCTGCTCGGTGTCGTCGCGCGCCGAGACGACGACGATCGCCGCCTTCGACCGCGTCCGCAGCAGCGCGATCAGCTCGAGCCCGTCGCGGTCGGGCAGGCCGAGGTCGAGCACGACCAGCGCCGGCCGCTCGATGCCGACGACGCGCAGCGCCTCGGCGGCGCTCGCCGCTTCGGCGACGTCGTAGCCGCCGCGTTCGAGCGTCGTCCGCAGCAGCCGGCGGATCTGCGGCTCGTCGTCGACGACGAGGATGCGCTGCGCGGTCACGTCGCATCCGGCGTTGAGGGCGGCGGCACGACGGCGCTTTCGGGGAAGCCGATGGTGAAGCGCGCGCCGGGCGTGTCGCCGCGGTTGGCGGCGGCGACGGTCAAGCCCATCGCCTCGGCGAAGCCCTTGACGATGGCGAGGCCGAGCCCGGTGCCGCCGGCGGTGCGGTCGCTGCCCTCGATGCGGGTGAAGACGTCGAACACCCGCGCCTCCTTGCCCGGCGGCAGTCCTGGGCCGTGGTCGGTGATCGCCAGCGTCATGCCGCCCGGCGTCCGCCGCGCGCTGACCTCGACCGGCGTGCCGGGACCCGAATATTTGCCGGCATTGTCGAGCAGGTTGATCAGGCAGTGGTGGAACAGCTGCGCGTCGATCCGCACCAGCGGCAGGTCGGGGGGCACGTCGAGGACGATCTTGTGGCCGGCGAGCGAGCGGCGCAGGTCGTGCGCGGCGCTGGCGACGGCGTCGGTCAGGTCGACCGGCTCGAGCCGCAGGCGGATCGCGCCGGCCTCGACGCGGACCATGTCGAGCAGGTTGGCGACGAAGCGCGCCAGCCGCTGCGTCTCGGTGTCGAGCGTCTCGACGATGCCGCACGCCGCGCCGGGCGGGAGCAGCGGCCGCAGCTCGGCGACCGCGCCGGCGATCGTCGTCAGCGGCGTCCTGAGGTCGTGCCCGACCGACGACAGCAGCGCCGCGCGCAGC
>CAXUEV010000081.1:0-7033 GCA_964250105.1 uncultured Sphingomonadaceae bacterium | reverse complement strand
TGACGCAGGACTGGTCGATGCGGCTGCCGCTGATCGACGGCCAGGGCAATTTCGGCTCGATGGACCCCGATGCGCCGGCGGCGATGCGCTATACCGAGGCGCGGCTGGCCAGGGTCACCGACGAGCTGCTCGCCGACATCGACAAGGACACGGTCGACTTCACCGCCAACTACGACGGCTCCGAGCACGAGCCGTCGGTGCTGCCGGCGCGCTTCCCCAACCTGCTGGTCAACGGCGCCGGCGGCATCGCGGTCGGCATGGCGACCAACATCCCGCCGCACAACCTCGGCGAGGTGATCGACGCGACGCGCGCCTATATCGACAATCCGGCGATCACCATCGACGAGCTGATGGCGTTCATCCCCGGTCCCGACTTCCCCACCGCCGGGCTGCTGCTCGGCACCAGCGGCATCCGCCAGGCGTACCACACCGGGCGCGGCAGCGTCATCATGCGCGCGCGCGCGGTCGTCGAGGAGGGCAGGGGCGAGCGCCGCTCGGTCGTGCTGACCGAGATCCCGTTCCAGCTCGGCAAGAACGGGCTGGTCGAGAAGATCGCCGAGGCGGTCAAGGACAAGCGCATCGACGGCATCAGCGACATCCGCGACGAGAGCAGCCGCGAGGGCGTCCGCGTCGTCATGGACCTCAAGCGCGACGCGGTGCCCGAGGTCGTCCTCAACCAGCTCTACCGCCACACGCCGGCGCAGTCGTCGTTCGCGATCAACATGCTGGCGATCCGCGGCGGCCGGCCCGAGCTGCTCAACCTGCGCGACGTCATCGAGGCGTTCGTCAAGTTCCGCGAGGAGGTCATCACCCGCCGCTCGAAGTTCGAGCTCAACAAGGCGCGCGAGCGGGCGCACCTGCTGCTCGGACTGGTCATCGCCGTCGCCAACCTCGACGAGGTCGTGCGGCTGATCCGGGCGAGCGCATCGCCGGCCGAGGCGCGCACGGCGCTGATGGAACGGACGTGGGACGCGGCCGACATCCGGCCGTACCTCGCGCTGGTCGAGGCCGTCGACGAGGCCGGATTCGGCGACACCTACCGCCTGTCCGAGCTCCAGGTCCGCGCCATCCTCGATCTGCGGCTGCAGAAGCTGACCGCGCTCGGTCGCGACGAGATCGGCGACGAGCTGAAGACGCTGGCGGCGTCGATCACCGCGCTGCTCGAGATCCTCGCCGACCGCGCCAAGCTCTATGCCGTGCTGCGCGGCGAGCTCGACGGCGCCGATCCGTACATCACCCGGCGGCGGACCGAGATCGTCGCCGCGGGCGACGACATCGACGACGAGGACCTGATCACCCGCGAGGACATGGTCGTGACGGTCACCATGACCGGCTATATCAAGCGCGTGCCGCTCAGCGAGTACCGCGCCCAGCGGCGCGGCGGCAAGGGCCGGTCGGGGATGGCGACGAAGGACGAGGACGTCGTCACCAACCTGTTCGTCACCTCGACCCACACGCCGGTGCTGTTCTTCTCGTCGGCCGGCAAGGTCTACCGGCTCAAGGTGTGGAAGCTGCCGCTCGGCAGCCCGCAGGCGAAGGGGCGCTTCATGAAGCAGCTCCTGCCGCTGGCCGACGACGAGACGATCACCACCGTCCTGCCGCTGCCCGAGGACGAGGCGAGCTGGTCGAAGCTCCACGTCATGTTCGCCACCGCCCATGGTTCGGTCCGGCGCAACGCGATGGACGCGTTCACCAGCATCAACGTCAGCGGCAAGCTGGCGATCCGCTTCGAGGACGGCGACGACGACCGGCTGATCGGCGTCGCGCTGTGCGACGCCGCCGACGATGTGCTGCTGGTGTCGAAGAACCGCAAGGCGATCCGCTTCGCCGTCGAGGATGTCCGCGAGTTCGTCAGCCGCACCTCGACCGGCGTGCGCGGCATCACGCTGGGCAGCGGCGACGAGGTCATCTCGATGTCGATCCTCAAACCGTTCGACGCCAGCCCGCAGGAGCGCGAGGATTATCTCAAGGCGGCGGCGTGGAAGCCCGAACCCGGCGAGCGCATCCTGTCGGAAACGCGGATGGCCGAGTTCGCCGCCGCCGAGGAGTTCATCCTGACCGTCACCTCGAACGGCTTCGGCAAGCGGTCGAGCGCGTTCGAATACCGCCAGTCGGGCCGCGGCGGGCAGGGCATCGCGACGATCGCCGATTCGGAGCGCAACGGCACCGTCGTCGCCAGCTTCCCAGCGACCGACAGCGACGAGCTGATGCTCGTCACCGACCAGGGCAAGCTGATCCGGACCGTCGCCGGCCAGGTCCGCATCATGGGCCGCGGCGCGCAGGGCGTCATGCTGTTCCGCGTCGCCGATGACGAGCATGTCGTTTCCGCGGCGAAGATCGGCGAGGACGACGAGGTACAGGCGGTCGAGTGACCTACGCCTGCCCGCTCAGGTGCTGGTAGAGGATCAGGCTGCCGATCGCGATCAGCGCGACGCCGCCGAGGACTTCGGCCCAGCGCCCGAGATACGGCCCGACATGCCGGCCGAGCAGGACGCCGAAGGTCGCCACCACCGTCGTCACGCCGCCGATGACGAGGCTCGCGGTCCAGATATCGACGCGCAGCACCGCCAGGCTGACGCCGACCGCCATCGCGTCGAGGCTCGTCGCCACCGCCGTCGTGCACAGCTGGAGCAGGCCGTGCCGCCGCGGCGCGGACGCTTCCGCCGCGGCCGGGGGCTCGGGCCGGACCGCCTGCCACAGCATGTGGCCGCCGACGGCGGCGAGCAGGGCGAAGGCGACCCAGTGGTCGACGTCCCTGATCCAGCCGGCGAAGGCGATCCCCAGCGCCCAGCCGATCACCGGCGTCAGCGCCTCGAACAGGCCGAAGATCGTGCCGATGCGCAGGGCGTCGAGGAACTTCGGCCGCGTGCCGGTGGCGCCCTTGCCGACCGCCGCCGCAAAGGCATCGACCGACAGGCTGACGCCGACGACGGCGAGGGTGATGAGACCGGCCATGGCAGGGTACTCGCGGGGCCGTGGACCGAACGACACGCAGCTCCCCCGGCCACGGAGGAAGCGGTGTCGTTGGTCTTGCCGGGCGACGTGGTCGTCTACGTCGCTGCACCCGCCATGGACCGGCCTCGCGACCGATCCAAGCATGTTGACGAAGGCCCCGTCGAAACGGGTGGCTACTCCCCAATGAGGCCGCGACATTATGGCGGTAAATCGCGCGCGTCAATCGTCCGCCGGCGGAACCGCGGCCGGCGCGCGGCTTTACCATGACGATATGTGGAGGCGGTCGGTGACGGGCAACGATTGTGACGTGCTCGTCGTCGGCGGCGGCCCGGCCGGGCTGACCGCGGCGATCTATCTGAGCCGCTTCCATCTGCGGACGATCGTCGTCGATGCCGGCCGCAGCCGCGCTGCGCTGATCCCGGTGTCGCACAACCACGCCGGCTTTCCCGACGGCATCCGCGGCCACGAACTGCTGCGGCGGATATGCGACCAGGCGCTCGCATACGGCACGATCGTCGTCGACGACGAGATCGGCAAAATCGGTCGCGACGGCGCGGCGTTCGTCACCACCGGCACAAGCGGAAGCGCGTATCGCGCCGGTGCGATCCTGCTGGCGACCGGGATCGTCGACAACCGCCCGGCCATGCCCGATACGCTCCACGACGCCGCGCTCGCCGCGGGACGGCTACGCTACTGCCCGATCTGCGACGGCTACGAAGTCACCGACACGCGCGTCGGCATCATCGGCACCGGCGAGCGCGGGCTGCACGAGGCCGAATTTCTCCGCAGCTATACCGCCGACCTGACGCTGGTCGCGCCCGACGGGCCGCACGACCTCGACGACGAGGCGCGGCGGCGTCTCTGCGACGCGGGCGTCGTGCTGGTCGACGGCCCGGCGCGCGACTTCGCGCTCGACGGCGGCGCGGTCGAGGTCGGCAGCGCCGCGGGCCGGCTGCGCTTCGACAGCATCTACCCCGCGCTCGGCTCGGTGATCCGGTCGACCCTCGCCGCCGACCTCGGCGCGCGCACCGAACCGGCCGGCTGCATCATCGTCGACGCCCACCAGCGCACCAGCGTCCCCGGCCTCTACGCCGCCGGCGACGTCGTCCCCGGCCTCGACCAGATCAGCCACGCGATGGGCGGCGGCGGCGTGGCCGCGACGGCGATCAGGAACGACTTGGCGGAGCGGCGGCCGTTGCGGCGTCGGGCGCGCGAACCGAACTAGGCGGCGCGCGCGATCCGCGGCTGGATGGCATCGAGCGCCGGCCCCATGCTGCGGCGAACCTCGTCGAGATCGTACGCATTCTGCAGCCGCAACAGATAGCCCTCGGAAAAGCCGAAGTAGCGCGTCAGCCGGATGTCGAGATCGGCATCGACCCGCCCGGTTCCGTCGAGAAACGAGTCGATCACCGCCGGATCGAGGTTCGTCGCCGCGGCGACTTCGGCCACGGAGACGCCGAGCGCGTCGAACAAATCTTCGCGCAGCCCCTCGCCGGGAGCGGGGTTGGGCAGCAGGTCATCAGTGGTAATCGGTGACTTCGACATCATGGGGATTCCCGTCGGACCAGCGAAAACATACCCGCCACTGGCGATTGATGCGAATGCTATGTTGTCCAGCCCGGTCGCGGGTCAAGGCTTCGAGATGGTTTCCGGGGGGCACCTGTAGATCCTGAATCCGATCAGCCCCGTCGAGCCGGCGGAGTTGCGTTCGTCCCCTGAGCAGGATGTCGGGTGGAAACCTGGTCCTTTCGCCGAGCCAGAGGCGCTCCGTCTCCTTGTCGCCGAAACTCCTGATCATCGCCGCTTCGGCAACCGCCTACCGTCGCCCGCCCCGTGCGCTTCGCGCCGCCTTCGCCTTGGCGAAGCGCGTCGTCCGCGTGCCGGGCGCGCCGCCGACGGCGCGGCCCTTGACCGGCGCGGCCTTGGCCGCGCCGGGCGGCAGGCCGAGGTCGTCGGCTTCGAGCCGGCGGATCTGGTCGCGGACGGCGGCGGCGATCTCGAAGTCGAGGTTGGCGGCCGCCTTCTTCATCTGGTCCTCGAGGTCGGCGATATACGCTTTCAGGTTGTGGCCGACGAGGTTCGGCGTGTCGGCGTCGCCGGTGTCGACGACGACGCCGTCGCGCAGCGAGACGTCGGCAAGCACGTCGGAGATGTTGCGCTTGATCGTCGTCGGGGTGATGCCGTGCTCGTCGTTGTACGCCGTCTGGCGCGCCCGCCGGCGGTCGGTCTCGGCGATCGCGCGCTCCATGCTGCCGGTGACGCGGTCGGCGTAGAGGATGACGCGGCCCTCGACGTTGCGCGCGGCGCGGCCGATCGTCTGGATCAGCGAGGTCTCCGACCGCAGGAAGCCCTCCTTGTCGGCGTCGAGGATCGCGACCAGCCCGCATTCGGGGATGTCGAGCCCCTCGCGCAGCAGGTTGATGCCGACGAGCACGTCGTAGACGCCGAGCCGCAGGTCGCGGATCAGCTCGATCCGTTCGAGCGTCTCGACGTCGGAGTGCATGTAGCGCACGCGCAGGCCCGCCTCGTGCATGAACTCGGTCAGGTCCTCGGCCATGCGCTTGGTCAGCGTCGTCACCAGCGTGCGGTAGCCGTTCGCCGCGACCTTGCGCGCCTCGGCGATACAGTCCTCGACCTGGTCCTCGACCGGGCGGATGTCGATGGGCGGGTCGATCAGCCCGGTCGGGCGGATGACCTGCTCGACGAAGACGCCGCCCGTCGCCTCCATCTCCCACTTGCCCGGCGTCGCCGAGACGAACACCGTCTGCGGCCGCATCGCCTCCCACTCCTCGAAACGCAGCGGGCGGTTGTCGATGCACGACGGCAGGCGGAAGCCGTATTCGGCGAGCGTCAGCTTGCGGCGGTGGTCGCCGCGCGACATGCCGCCGATCTGCGGCACGGTGACGTGGCTCTCGTCGACGAACAGCAGCGCGTTCTCGGGCAGATACTCGAACAGCGTCGGCGGCGGCTCGCCCGGCAGCCGTCCGGTGAGGAAGCGGCTGTAGTTCTCGATGCCGGCGCAGCTCCCCGTCGCGGCGATCATCTCGAGGTCGAAGTTGGTCCGCTGCTCGAGCCGCTGCGCCTCGAGCAGCTTGCCCTCGGCGTGCATCTCCTTCAGCCGCTCGGTCAGCTCGTGGCGGATCGCCTCGCTCGCCTGCTTGAGCGTCGGCCCCGGCGTCACATAGTGCGAGTTGGCGTAGACCTTGATCGACTGGAGGTCGGCGACCTTGGCGCCCGTCAGCGGGTCGAACTCGATGATCGCCTCGATCTCGTCGCCGAAGAAGACGACGCGCCACGCGCTGTCCTCGTAGTGCGACGGGAACAGCTCGACGGTGTCGCCGCGCACGCGGAAGTTGCCGCGGGCGAAGCCGGCGTTGTTGCGCTTGTACTGCAGCGCGACGAGCTTGCGGATGATCTCGCGGGGGTCGGCGGTCATGCCCTTCTTGAGGCTGAAGGTCATCGCGCTGTACGTCTCGACCGAGCCGATGCCGTACAGGCACGACACGCTGGCGACGATGATGACGTCGTCGCGTTCGAGCAGCGCGCGCGTCGCCGAATGGCGCATCCGGTCGATCGCCTCGTTCACCGAGCTTTCCTTCTCGATGTACGTGTCGGACCGCGGCACATAGGCCTCGGGCTGGTAATAGTCGTAGTAGCTGACGAAATACTCGACCGCGTTGTCGGGGAAGAAGCTCTTGAACTCGCCGTACAATTGCGCCGCGAGGATCTTGTTCGGCGCCAGCACCAGCGCCGGCCGCTGCACCGCCTCGATCACCTTCGCCGCAGTGAAGGTCTTGCCCGAGCCGGTGACGCCGAGCAGCACCTGGTCGCGCTCGCCCGCCTGTGCCTGGTCGACGAGCTCGGCGATCGCGGTCGGCTGGTCGCCGCTCGCCAGATAGTCGGTGACGAGGCGGAACGGCTTGCCGCCTTCGGACTTCTCGGGGCGCGCCGGGCGGTGCGGCACGAACACGCCGGTCGCTTCGGGCTCGGCGAGCGAGGTGCGGATCTGGATTTCGGCCATGGCGTCAATATGGGCGGCGGCGGCCGATGTCGCAAACGTCCAATACGCGGGCGGGGC
>CAXUEV010000080.1:0-7074 GCA_964250105.1 uncultured Sphingomonadaceae bacterium | reverse complement strand
CTGGCGCTGGCGGCGGCGCTGGCGGAGGCCGGCGCGGTGGTCACGCTCGTCGCACGGTCGGCGCAGGAGATCGGGGCCGCTGCGGAGGCGATCCGCGACGCGGGCGGGCAGGCCGAGGCCGTCGTCCTCGATGTGTCCGACCTCGGCGCGGTCGCCGCTTTCTTCGCCGCCCGGGCGGCGTTCGACGTGCTGGTCAACAACGCCGGCACCAACCGCCCCAAGCCGATGCACGAGGTCAGCGAGACCGACTATGACGCGGTCCTCGACCTCAACCTCAAGAGCGCGTTCTTCGTCGCCCAGGCCTGCGCCAAAGGGCTGCTGCGCGACGCGAAGGGCGGCAGCCTGATCCATATCGGCAGCCAGATGGGACATGTCGGCGGCGCCAACCGCTCGCTCTACTGCGCATCGAAATGGGCGCTGGAAGGCATGAGCAAGGCGTTCGCGCTCGACCTCGCGGCGGCCGGCATCCGCTCGAATACGATCGCGCCGACTTTCGTCGAGACGCCGCTCACGCGCCCGTTTTTCGACGACCCCGTGTTCAAGGCAAGCGTCCTGGCCAAGATCAAGCTCGGCCGGCTCGGCCGGGTCGAGGATCTGATGGGCGCCTGCGTCTTCCTGGCGTCCGATGCTGCCGCGCTCGTCACCGGCACCAGCCTGGTGGTCGACGGCGGCTGGACCGCCGATTGACGATGCGGCGTCGGCCGTTGTCCAATCGTCCGATCGCGATCAGAAGACGGTAATGAACCTTTCGACCCTCGATCTCGTCGTCGTGATCGCCTACGCGATCGGCATCTTCGGGCTCGCGCAATGGGTCAGCCGCGAGAAGGCGGGGCAGGCCCGCGACAGCGCCGACTATTTCCTGGCGTCGAAGTCGCTGCCGTGGTGGGCCATCGGCGCGTCGCTGATCGCGGCCAACATCTCGGCCGAGCAGATCGTCGGCATGGCCGGGTCGGGCTATGCCGTCGGGCTGGCGATCGCGTCCTACGAATGGATCGCGGCGGCGACGCTGCTGATCGTCGGCAAGTTCTTCCTGCCGATCTTCCTGCGCAACGAGATTCACACGATGCCGCAGTTCCTCGAGCAGCGGTACGGGCCGTCGATCCGCACGCTGATGGCGGTGTTCTGGCTGGGCCTCTACATTTTCGTCAACCTCGCCTCGATCATCTGGCTGGGCTCGATCGCGGTCAATCAGGTGGCGGGGGTCGACCAGGACATCGCGTTGGTCGGGCTCGGCCTGTTCGCGCTGCTCTATCAGATCCGCGGCGGCCTGAAGGCGGTGGCGCTGACCGACATCGTTCAGGTGACGCTGCTCGTCTTCGGCGGGGCGATGGTCAGCATCCTGACCCTGTCGCAGATCGGCGGCGGCAGCGTGCTGGCCGGCTTCGCCGAGCTCTCCGCCCGCGCGCCCGAGAAGTTCGACATGATCCTGTCGCCCGACAACAAGTTCTATAAGGACCTGCCCGGCATTTCGGTGCTGGTCGGCGGCATGTGGATCGCGAACCTCAGCTACTGGGGCTTCAACCAGTATATCATCCAGCGCGCGCTCGCCGCGAAGGACATCCGCGAGGCGCAGAAGGGCATCGTCTTCGCCGCCTTCCTGAAGCTGCTGATGCCGGTCATCATCGTGCTGCCGGGCATCGCCGCCGTCGTCCTCGCGCCCGATCTCGCCAAGCCCGACCAGGCCTATCCCGCCATGATGCGGCTGCTGCCGCCGGGCATCCTCGGCCTCGTTTTCGCGGCGCTGGTCGCGGCGATCGTGGCGTCGACCGCGTCCAAGATCAATTCGATCGCGACCATCTTCACCCTTGACCTCTACGCCAAGGCCCGGCGGACGCGCGTCGAGGGCGCGGCCGGGCCGAGCGAGCGGCGGCTGGTGCTGATCGGCCGGATCGCCGCCGCGGTCGCGATCGTGCTGGCGATGGCGACCGCGCGGCCGCTGCTCGGCAAGTCAGACCAGGCGTTCCAGTACATCCAGGAATACACCGGCTTCTTCACGCCGGGCATCGTCGTCATCTTCCTGCTCGGCATGTTCTGGAAGCGGGCCACCGAGGCGGGCGCGATCACCGCCGCGGTCGTTTCGTTCGCCGGCTCGCTGGCGCTCAAGGTCTGGGCCGCCGACGTGCCGTTCATGGACCGCATGGGGATCGTCTTCCTTGCGGCCTTGGCGCTCGCCGCGCTGGTGTCGCTGCTGCGCCCGCAGCCCGCGGCGGCGAACCGGATCGTCACCGGTGACGTCGATTATTCGACGACGACCGGCTTCAACGCCGCCGCCGTCGGCATCGTCGCGATCCTGGTGGCGCTGTACGCAACCTGGTGGTGAGCGAGGGACGCGTGCGCTATTCCAACTTCTGGCTGTTCGTCGCCGCACTGGTGGGGGTGACCGCCGTGCTCGGCCGGACGATGAGCCCGGCGCGGTCGGTGCTGATCGGCTTCGACGCCGGTGCCGTGCTGTTCGTCGCGCGGACGCTGTGGATGTTCCGCGGGGCCGATGCCGACGACATGCGCCGGCGCGCGCGCGAGAACGATCCCGACCATCATGTCCTGCTGCTGATCGCCTTGCTGATCGTCGCGGTGGTGCTGGTCGCGGTCACGGTCGAACTTACCGGCGCCGGCGGCGGCAAGGGCAGCGCGGTCGCGCTGTCGGGCGTCACGCTGCTGCTCGCCTGGCTGTTCGCCAACCTGCTGTTCGCGCTCCACTACGCGCATCGCTTCTACACCCCCGGCGCGGACGGCGCGGCGGACAGCGGCGGGCTGGCGTTTCCCGGCGACGACCTGCCCGACTATGGCGACTTCGCCTATTTCGCCTTCGTCCTCGGCATGACCTTCCAGGTTTCCGACGTCGACATCACGGCCCGGCCGATGCGGCGGCTCGCGCTATACCACAGCCTGACGGCATTCGTGTTCAACATCGTCGTCGTCGCGTTGAGCGTCAGCCTGATCGGCAGCCTGGTCGAGAAATGACCCGTTCATTTTCGGTACAGCGCCCGCCGCCATTATAGCGACATCACCCTCTGACTCGACTGAGGCGCTCGCCCCCGGGCGCCTCTTTTATGCGAGGAGGGCCTGGTGGGCGCGACAGGGTTCGAACCTGTGACCCCTGCCGTGTGAAGGCAGTGCTCTACCGCTGAGCTACGCGCCCGTGCCGGCACGCCGACGACCGCCGTCTACAACTTCCGCCCTGTCCCTGGCAACTGCACATGTCGCCGGCCGGTTGACTGGACGTCGGCGCGAGCGCAGCTTGGCCGCGCCCGACCATGGAGAGACATATGGCTTCAGCGCATCGCGCCGCGCAGCATCCTGCGGCGTTCAAGGGTCTGATCGACGCCGACAATCATTATTACGAGCCCGACGACTGCTGCACGCGGTTCCTCGAACCGGCGTACGCCGACCGCGCGGTCCATGTCGTGCGCGACGAAGGCGGCGTCGGGCGCTGGTTCTTCGGCGCAGCGCCGCTCACCTTCTCGGCGCTCGCCCGCGACCATGTCATGGCGCCTGGCGACGGGCTCGCCCTGTTCGAGGGCGAGACGGCGGCAGACGGCGTCGTGCGCGCCGACTATCCGCCGTGGCGCGACCGCGACGCGCGCCTGGCGCTGATGGATCGGCAGGGGCTCAAGGCCGCGATCCTCAACCCGACCTTCGGCCTGACCTTCGAGGAAGAGATCGCGCATGATCCGGAGGCCAGCGCCGCCGCCATCCGGGCGTTCAACAAATGGCTCGAGACCGACTGGGGCTATGCCTATAAGGATCGGATATTCACCACGCCGCTGATTTCGCTCAGCGATGCGGACGAGGCGCGGAAGGAACTGGACCGCCTGCTGGCGTCGGGCGCCCGCCTCGTGGGCATGCGCCTCGGCCCCCCGGTGTTCGGGCGCAGTCCGGCCGATCCGATGTACGACCCGCTCTGGGCGCGGCTGCAGGAAGCCGATGTGCCGCTGGTGCTGCACATCAGCGTGCCGATCTACTTCAAGCATGTCGCCGCGATGTGGGGCGAGCCGACGACGCCGTCGGAAGAGGAACTCGACCCGTTCCTGATCATGACGTGTATGGGGGATCGTCCCGCCGTCGACACGATCGCGCATATGATGGTGCGCGGCGTGTTCGACCGCTTCCCCCGGCTCAAGATCGTCTCGCTCGAGAACGGCAGCGGCTGGGTGAAGAACTTCTTCAAGATGGAGCGGTCGTTCCAGCGGACGAAGACCACGACCGGCGCCGACCGCGCGCTCGGTAGCCTGAAGCGCACGCCCGGCCAGGTCGCGCGCGAAAACCTCTGGGTTTCGCCCTATCCAGAGGAATCCTATCGCAACCTGATCGACCTGATCGGTCCGACCCAGGTGCTCTACGGTTCGGACTGGCCGCACCCGGAGGGTACGGCGACGCCCGCAACGCTGCTCGACGGCAGGCTCGACACGCTCACCGGCGACGAGCTCAACCTCGTCGCGCACGACAATGTCGCCGCCCTGCTCAAGCTCCGCGCCTAGTTGACCGCGTCCTTGAGCATCTTGCCCGCCTTGAACTTGGGCTGGTTGCTGGCGTCGAGCTGCATCGGCTCGCCGGTCCGCGGGTTGCGGAGCGACGTCTCCTTGCGGCGCGTGACGAGGAACGTGCCGAAGCCGACCAGCTTGACGTCCTGACCCGATTTCAGCGCCATGGTGATCGTGTCGAGGACCGCCTCGATCGCCCGGCCGGCGTCGGTGCGGCCAAGCCCGGTGGCGTCGGCGACCGATGCCACGAGTTCCTGCTTGTTCATCGTGACGACGTCTCCGCTCGGCCGACACCATGGGCCCCGGGCCGATGTCGAGCACGCCATCCTACGCCAGCACGCTCGGCCTGAGTCAAAAGGAAACCGCGCCGAAACGCGGTTTCCCTCGTCGACCGTTGCGCCGGCGTTTCAGTGCCGGATGGCGATGCCCTCGGCGGCTCCGGCGGCGGCGGTCGCCGGGTCGGGCCGCGCCGCGAGATCGTCTGCCTCGGTCCAGATGATCGGCACGAGCGGCGACATCAACGCCTCCTCGAGGACCTGGTCGGCGTGCGCGACGGGCACGATCCGCAGGCCCGCGGTAACGTTCGCCGGGATCTCGGCGAGGTCCTTCTCGTTCTCCGCCGGGATCAGGACGGTGGTGATGCCGCCGCGCAGCGCGGCGAGCAGCTTCTCCTTCAATCCGCCGATCGGCAGCACGCGGCCGCGCAGCGTCACCTCGCCGGTCATGGCGATGTCCTTGCGCACCGGCACGCCGGTCAGCGTCGAGACGATCGCGGTGACCATGGCGACGCCCGCCGACGGCCCGTCCTTGGGCGTCGCGCCTTCGGGCACGTGGACGTGGATGTCCTTCTTCTCGAACAGCGACGGCTTGATGCCGTAGGTGACCGAGCGCGCCTTGACGAAAGACAGCGCCGCCGAGATCGATTCGGTCATGACGTCGCCGAGCTTGCCGGTGGTCTTGATCAGGCCCTTGCCTGGCGCAGTGACCGCCTCGATCGTCAGCAGCTCGCCGCCGACCTCGGTCCACGCCAGCCCGGTGACCGCGCCGATCTGGTCCTCGACCTCGCCGACGCCGAAGCGGAACTTGCGCACGCCGGCGAACTCGTGGAGGTTGTCGCTGTCGACCGTGACGCTCGCCGCCTTGCCTTCGAGGATGCGCCGCAGCGACTTCCGCGCCAGCTTGGCCAGTTCGCGCTCCAAGGTCCGCACGCCCGCCTCGCGCGTGTAGTAGCGGATCAGGTCGCGCAACGCGCCGTCGGTGACGGCGAACTCGGCCGCCTTCAGCCCGTGGTTGTCGTACTGCTTCGACAGCAGGTGGCGCTTGGCGATCTCGACCTTCTCGTCCTCGGTATAGCCCGACAGCTGGATGATCTCCATCCGGTCGAGCAGCGGCTGCGGCATGTTGAGCGAGTTCGCCGTGGTCACGAACATGACGTCCGAGAGGTCGTAGTCGACCTCGAGATAATGGTCGTTGAAGGCCTTGTTCTGCTCGGGATCGAGCACCTCGAGCAGCGCCGACGACGGATCGCCGCGGAAATCGGCACCGAGCTTGTCGATCTCGTCGAGCAGGAACAGCGGGTTCGACGCGCCCGCCTTCTTCAGGTTCTGGATGACCTTGCCCGGCATCGAGCCGATATACGTCCGACGATGGCCGCGGATCTCGGCCTCGTCGCGCATGCCGCCGAGCGACTGGCGGATGAACTCGCGGCCGGTGGCCTTGGCGATCGAGCGGCCGAGCGAGGTCTTGCCGACGCCCGGCGGCCCGACGAGGCACAGGATCGGCCCCTTGAGCTTGTTGGTCCGCGCCTGGACGGCGAGATATTCGACGATCCGGTCCTTGACCTTCTCGAGCCCGTAATGATCGCCGTCGAGCACCGCCTGGGCGGCGACGATGTCGCGCTTGACCTTGGTCTTCTTGCCCCACGGCAGGCTGAGCACGGTGTCGAGATAGTTGCGGACGACGGTCGCCTCGGCCGACATCGGCGACATCGCCTTGAACTTCTTCAGCTCGCCGATGACCTTCTCGCGCGCCTCCTTCGACAGCTTGGTGCGCGCGATCTTCTCCTCGATCTCGGCGGTCTCGTCCTTGGGCTCGTCGCCCTCGCCGAGCTCGCGCTGGATCGCCTTCATCTGCTCGTTCAGATAATATTCGCGCTGGGTCTTCTCCATCTGGCGCTTGACCCGGCTGCGGATCTTCTTCTCGACCTGGAGGACGCCCATCTCGCCTTCCATGAAGCCGAACACGGCTTCGAGGCGCTTCGACACGTCGAACTGGCTGAGCAGCGCCTGCTTGTCGGCGATCTTCAGCGTCAGGTTGGCGGCGATCGTGTCGGCGAAGCGCCCGGCCTCGTCGATCTGGCCGATCTGGACGGCGATCTCGGGCGCGGTCTTCTTGTTGAGCTTGACATAGGCCTCGAACTGCTTGGCGGTCGAGCGGACGAGACCTTCGACCAGCGTCGGATCGCCGAGCGTCTCTTCGACGTCGTCGGCACGCCCCGCCAGATAGTCGCCGCTGGCGTCGAGCAGGCCGAGCTTCGCCCGCGACTGGCCCTCGACGAGCACCTTGACCGTGCCGTCGGGCAGCTTGAGCAGCT
>CAXUEV010000079.1:0-7108 GCA_964250105.1 uncultured Sphingomonadaceae bacterium | reverse complement strand
GCGCGGCGCCCTCGCGCACCGCCTGCCTGATGCGCCGCCGCGCGCGGTCGCCCGGCCCCGAGCAGCGCCGCGCGAGCACCACCGCCGCCGCGATCGGGTCCGCCGCCACCTCGTCGACCAGCCCGATGGCCGCCGCCTCGTCGGCGCCGACGGGATCGCCGCTCAGCATCATGCGGAGTGCGCGCGCCTCGCCGATCAGCCGCGGCAGCAGCTTGGTCGCGCCATAGGCGGGGAGCAGCGCCAGCCTGATCTCGGGCAAGCCCAACTGCGATCCCGGACTCGCCAGGCGGAACGTGCAGGCGAGCGCGAGCTCGAGACCGCCGCCGAGCGCCAGCCCGTCGATCGCCGCGATGCTGGTCGTCGGGAAGTCGGCGAGACGCACGACCAGCGCATGCATCTTGTCGATCCGCGCAGCGGCGTCGATGTCCGCCTCCTTCAGGTCCGAGCCGACGCAGAAGGCACGGCCTTCGCCGGCGAGGACCAGCGCCCGCGCGTCGCTCGCCTCGATTCGGTCGAGGACGGTCGCGAGCTCGTCCGCCATCACGCTGTTGATCGCGTTGAGCGCGCGCGGACGACGCAAGGTGACCAGCGCGACTCCGTCGCGCTCCTCGAGCGAAAGCATCGTCGGGTCGGCCATCAAGTCAGCTCGTCCATCCCGCTCGCGAACGGTCCGTCGCGCGTCGCAGGATGCCGGCCGACGCGATGTTCCATGCATTGGTAGTTTTCCTAGATATCATCGATCGAAATCTCGTTCCACTACTGCCGCGAGCGAGATGATCGCTTCGGACGCGATATCGACCGCAGGCGATGACGCCCTGCAGCCGGCCGTCCGCAGTCGACCGGCGCATGTCGACGTTCGACCAAGGCGCGCTTCACCGACCGTTCGACCGAGACGATGGCAAACCCGGGACAGCAGATATTCGATCGCGACGACGATGACCGACATCACGGATTGCCGGGACTAAACAGCTAGTTCAGCGATCGATCGATCGCTGCGATCCGGCAGATTTCGCGCAAGTCGCGACGCCGGCGGTCGTAGTCAGCCCTGTCCGGGCCTGCCGGTTCGGCACACGCACGAGAATAGCGTCCGGCGCGGGGCAGGAGGCACTGACTCAAGCCGGGAACCGATCGTAAAGTAACTAAGTTATATCTTTATTAACTATTAAGAATACATCGCTACGCTGGATGTTATTTTGCGAAGCGCGATACACCAGATTGAGTTAACGATAAAAATATACTTGACAGCTCGTCGCGTCCGGTACACGTTTCGGCTCAAGACGGGGGTTCAGGACGAGCATAATCAGCGTGGCGACGACCGGCGTCGCTGTGCCCTCGGCGCAGCGACGATTGTCGTCGGACGATCGGCTTCTTGGTGAGGGACTATGCGGTGCGACAGGACAACGGCAGCCTATTGAACCGGATCGACCAGGGTTCGTTCAATTATCTCGAGTTCGAGGACACGACCGCCGACGGCGACGCCTGGCCGATCTTCGAGGCGCTGCTGCGCGACGAGCGGGTCGTCGGCAGCCGCGAGGCGCGCATCCGCCGTACCCAGACGGTCGGTGTCGTCCGCGCCAACGGTCACGCCACGCCGCCCGGCGCCAACGGCCGCGGACATGACGGGGCCAAAGGCGACCTTGGCGCCGTCGACGGCACCGCCAACCTGTTCAACATCTATTCGGGCGAGCCGGCCGTCGCGGCGTCGCGCCCGGCGGCGCCGTCGAGCGTCAAGATCCTGCTCGAGCGCCTCGCCAGGCCCGCCTAGTGACGCTCGTCCTGCTTCACTCGCCCAAGGGCGGCGTCGGCACGACGATGATCGCGGCGCAGCTCGCGATCCACCTCGCCCAGCACGGCCGCGAGGTCGTCGCGCTCGACCTGACGCACCAGGGATCGCTCAAGATGCACTTCGGTCTGCGTCTGACGCATACGATCCCTGACATGGCCGATCACCACGCCGAGCCGATGGTCGTCGCCGGCGTCGCCCTGCGCGACGGCTACGCGTTCAGCCAGTTGCCCGAGTTCGCGGCGACGCTGGCCGACGATCCGGCGGTCTCGAGCCCGACGACGATCGTCATCGCCGACATCGCCGCCGCCGACCACCGGCTGAAGGACCTGCTCCTGCCGTACGCCACCTTCCATCTCTGCGCGCTGACGCCCGGCCCCGGATCGCTCGCGGTCCTGCCGCTCGTCGATCCGGAGACGGCGACCGTCATGCTCGACAAGACGCTGTTCGTCCTCAACCATCTCGACGACCGCATCCGCCTGTCGCGCAACACCCGCAAGTTCCTCAACGAACTGTTCGGCGACCGGATCGTCGGGACGGTCCGCCGCGACGAGGCGGTCAACGAGGCGCTCGCGACCTTCGAGCCGCTCGCGCGCTACGCGCCGTCGAGCGCCGCCCTGACCGACCTCGCCGCGCTCGGCAACCGGATCGAGGCGCTGTGCGAGGCCGCCGTCGCCGACCACCATACGGCCTTCGAGCAGACCGTCGACGCCCGGTGACGGCCGCAGGCGCCACGGTCGCCGACGACGGCGAACCGCGCTCGTTGGTAGCGCGCCTCGGCCTCGTCGTCGCGGGACTCGGCATCGCGGCGTTGGCGGTCCTGGTCGTCTCGGTCCCGCTCGACCTGACGTCGCAGTGGATATTCGCCGGCGCGACGATCGTCGGGACGATCGCCATCGGTCGGATCAAGTCGCGGCGGATGACGCTCGCCGTCGCCGTGCTGTCGATGATCGTATCGACGCGCTACATCGTGTGGCGGACGACGCACACGCTCGAATTCGAATCGCTGATCGAACTCCTGCTCGGGGTCGGCCTGTACCTCGCCGAACTCTACGCCTGGGTCATCCTGCTGCTCGGCATCCTCCAGACCGGCTGGCCGCTGCACCGGCCGATCGTGCCGATCGGCAGCGAGCCAAAGTCCTGGCCGATGGTCGACATCTACATCCCGACCTACAACGAGAGTATCGACATCGTCCGCTACACCGTGTTCGCGGCGCAGGACATGGATTATCCCGCGGACCGGTTCCGCGTGTTCATCCTCGACGACGGGCGGCGGGCCGAATTCCGCGCCTTCGCGCGCTCGGCCGGCTGCGGGTATCTGACCCGGCCCGACAACCTCCACGCCAAGGCGGGCAACCTCAACGCCGCGATGAAGAAGACCGACGGCGAGCTGATCGCGATCTTCGACTGCGATCACGTGCCGACCCGCTCGTTCCTCCAGCTCACCGCCGGCTGGTTCGAGAAGGACGACAAGCTGGCGCTGCTGCAGACGCCGCATCACTTCTATTCGTCCGATCCGGTCCAGCGCAACCTCGCCGTCGCGCGCGACATGCCCGGCGAGGGCGAGCTGTTCTACGGCGCGGTGCAGAGCGGCAACGACCTGTGGAACGCGACCTTCTTCTGCGGCAGCTGCGCCATAATCCGCCGGACCGCGCTCAAGATGACCAACGGCTTCGCCGGCGAGACGGTGACCGAGGACGCGCATACCGCGCTCAAGCTCCAGCGGATGGGCTGGAACACCGCGTACATCAACGTCCGCCTGTCGGCGGGGCTGGCGACCGAGCGGCTGATCCTCCACATCGGCCAGCGCATCCGCTGGGCGCGCGGCATGACGCAGATCTTCCGCATCGACAATCCGCTGTTCGGCCCCGGCCTGAAGTGGCAGCAGCGGCTCTGCTATCTGAACGCGATGCTGCACTTCCAGTTTCCGCTGCCGCGCATCGTCTTCCTGACGTCGCCGCTGGCGTATCTGCTCGCCGGCCAGAACATCATCCATGCCTCGGCGTCGATGATCTTCGCCTATGCGCTGCCGCACCTGTTCGTCTCGGCGGCGTCGAGCGCGCGCATCCAGGGCGGCGACCGCCGGCCGTTCTGGGGCGAGATCTACGAGACATTGCTCGCCTTCCATCTCGTCCGCCCGACGCTCTACACGCTGGTCAACCCGCACCGCGGCAAGTTCAACGTCACCGACAAGGGCAGCCTGCTCGACCGCAACTATTTCGACTTCCAGACGGTCCGGCCGCACCTGATCACCGTCGGCCTGCTCGCCGCGGGAATCGTCTTCGCGATCTTCCGGAGCTTCTTTCCCGAGACCTTCGGCGTCAGCCCGAGCACGCTGCTGCTCAACACCGCCTGGGCGTCGTTCAGCATCATCATCCTGCTCGCCGCGATCGCGGTGGCGCGCGAGCGGCGGCAGGTGCGCTCGACGATCCGGATCGAGACCGAGATGCCGGTCAGCCTGTATTTCGCCAGCGGCTATGTCATCGACGCGCATACGATCGACGTGTCGATGGGCGGCATGTCGATCACCCTGCCGACCGACATCGGCCATCATCCCGGCGGCATCACCGACGTGTCGATGCCGGTCGGCGACGACAAGCTGACCCTGCCGGCGAAGCTCGTCGACACGCGCGGCAACGTCGCCAGCATCACCTTCCCGCCGATGTCGACGCAGCAGGCGCGGCTGCTGGTGCGGGCGATCATGGGCCGGTCGGACGCGTGGCAGCCGCCGGTGCCGCATGCGCCGGTGTCGGGCCTGCGCTCGCTGCGCGACATCGTCAGCGTCGACCTGACGACGCTGGCGGCGATCTGGAGCTGGCTGTTCTTCCGGCCGAAGCGCCCGGCGAAGGTCACGGCGATGCTGCCGGGCAAGGTCGCGGCGGCGGTCGCCGTCCTCCTCGCCGCCGGCATCGTCGGCGAGCGGGTTCTTGCCCAGCCCGTCGCGGCACCGGCTCCGAAGTCTGCCGCCGATGCCGCCCCGGTCCAGTCGCAGGCGATGCGCCTGTCGTTCCGCGACCTCCAGGTGCGCAACCCGATCCGGCTGGCGGGCACGCGCGGCGAGATCGGCATCCCGTTCGGCATGCGCCGCGACAGCGTCGTCACCGGCGCCGCGCTGACGCTCAACTTCGCCTATTCGCCGTCGCTGCTCGGCGATCTCAGCCAGCTCGTCGTCATCCTCAACGGCGAGGTCGTGCGCACGATCGGGCTGCAGCCGAGCGGCGCGGGCGGGCAGGTGCTGACGATCCCGATCAACCCGTCGCTGTTCCTGTCGGGCGACAACCAGCTCAACCTGCGATTCCTCGGCCACTACACGCGCGACTGCGAGGACCCGTTCCACTCGACGCTGTGGGCGAGCATCAGCGACGTCCGCTCGTTCTTCGACCTGACGGTGCAGAAGCTCGTCGCCGTCCCCGACCTCAACCAGCTGCCGGCGCCGTTCTTCGACCGCTTCGCCCCCGGCCGGCTCGCGCTGCCGTTCGTCTTCGCCGGCGGCCCGACCAACGGCGAGCTCGAGGCCGCCGCCAGCCTCGCCTCGTGGTTCGGCGCGCAGGCGAGCTACCGCGGCGTCGTCTTCCGCTCGCTGTACAACCAGCTCCCGCGCGGCAACGCCGTCGTCTTTCTCAGCCGCGGGCGCGGCGTCGCCGGCGTCGACGCCGCCGTCATCGGCTCGTCGATCGCCGTCATCCGCAACCCCGTCGACCCGAGCGGCCAGCTGCTGCTGGTGATGGGCCGCGACGACCGCGAGCTGAAGCGCGCGGCGGCGGCGCTGGCGTCGGGCAAGGGGCTGTTCAGCGGCACCAAAGTGTCGACCGAGGACGCGCGCATCCCGGTCTACGGCCGCTATTCGGCGCGGCGCTGGCTGCGCACCGACCGGCCGGTCCAGCTCGGCGAGCTCGTCGACCCGTTCACCCTCCAGGGCCAGGGCCTGCCGCCGGGCCCGCTCAGCACCGGCTTCCGCGTCGCCCCCGACCTGTTCTTCTGGCCGCGCGACGGGGCCAAGCTCGGGCTCCACTACAATTATCCGTCGGCACCGTGGCTCGACACCAAGGCGTCGCGCCTCGACGTCTCGATCAACGGCCAGTATCTGCGCACGCTCGGCCTCGCCGGGACGTCGTGGTGGAACCGGCTGATGGGCAAGGCCGAGGTCGACTCGCGCACCGCCCGCGCCGAGGTCCTGCTGCCCGAATATAATCTGTTCGGCCAGAACGAGCTGATCTTCGACTATAATCTCGTGCTTGCAGGCGTCAAACGCTGCACCGGCACGCTGCCGGAGAATGTCCGCACCAGCGTCCTGCCCGACAGCACGATCGACCTGACGGGCACCTATCACGCGCTCCACATGCCCGATCTCGCGACCTTCGCCGGCGCCGGCTATCCGTTCACCATCCGCCCCGACCTCGGCGAGACCGCGGTCCTGCTCGAGGTCGCGCCGAGCCCGAGCGTCGTCGAGGCGTTCCTCGAGATGATGGGCCGCTTCGGCGACTCGACCGGGACCCCGGCGACCGCGGTGACGGTCACCCGGACGATCAGCGGCGAGCAGCTCGCCGGCAAGAACATCCTCGTGATCGGCACGCCCGCGGTGCTCAGCGACACATTGTTCGCCGACGCCCCCGTGCGCTTCGCCAACGGGCGCTTCCGCGTCGCCGAACAGTCACCGCTGCAGATCGCCTTCAACGCGCTGTCGCCGTACAAGCGCGATTCGACCGCAGTGGTCGACAGCTTCCTCTACACGACCGACAATTTCACCGGGCTGGTCAGCTTCGAATCGCCGTTCGGCGACGGGCTGACCGTCGTCGCCATGCTCGCGCGCGATCCGGTGACGCTGCCGCAGATGATCGCCGGGTTCAGCGACGTCAAGGTCAACGCCCAGGTCCAGGGCGACCTGTCGGTGGTCGTCGGCGACGGCATGGCGAGCTACGCCGTCGGCAACGGCTATTCGGTCGGCACGCTGCCGATCTGGCTCGAGGTCGCCTACTGGCTCAGCCAGCGCCCGTTCCTGATGGCGTTCGCCGGGCTGGTCATCGCCCTGCTGCTGGCGATCCCGCTCTACGCCGTGCTCCATCGCCAGCAACGACGCCGCCTCGCCGCCGTCGACAAATCATGAATTCACCGGGGGGTAAGCCAATGACGAAGCTCATTCTCGCCGCGGGCCTTCTCGCCACCGCCTCGATCGTCGCGGCGGCGGCGCCCGATCCTGCCGTCGTCGCGGTCCTGCTCAACCAGGGCAATTACTGGCTGAGCAAGGGCCGGCAGGACCTCGCCCAGCAGGCGTATCGCCGCGTCCTTGCGGTCGATCCGGGCAATGTCGCCGCGCGGCGCGGCCTC
>CAXUEV010000078.1:0-7126 GCA_964250105.1 uncultured Sphingomonadaceae bacterium | reverse complement strand
CGATCTGGCGGTCCGCGGCCTTGGGGTCGCCGTCGACGATCACCGCATGCGCCAGCGCCGACGCCTTGCCCGCGGCGGTCTCGCGGCTTTGGATCGCGCCGGTCAGCAGCTGGTTCTTGACCGAGTCGAGTTCGGCCGCGGTGACCGGCGTGTCGCGGATGCGGGCGATCTCGCGCCGCAGCGCCGCCTCGCCGTCGGCGGCGGACTTGCCGCCGGCCATGATCGCGTAGAGCGCGAACACGCCGGTGCCCTGCTTGTCGTCCATGCTGGCGCCGGCGGCGGTCGCCAGCTGGTCGCGGTAGACGAGCGTCTGGTACAGCCGCGAGCTCTCGCCCGCCGACAACAGCCCCTCGAGCACGTCGAGCGCGGCGTCGTCGGCCGACCGCGACGGCGGGATCAGCCAGCTGACGACGACCGCGGGCAGCGGTGTATTGTCCTCGTAGACGGTGACGCGACGCGGCGCGGTGCGCGGCGGCTCGGCGACCGTCACCCGCGGGATCGGCCGGTCGGGGCGCTTGAGGCCCGCGAAATATCTGTCGATCGAGCGGTTCAGCCGCTCCTCGTCGAAGTTGCCGGCGACGACGAGCACGGCATTGTCGGGCCGGTAATAGGTCGCGTGGAAGGCGCGGATATCGTCGAGCGTCGCCGCGTCGAGGTCGGCGATGCGCCCGATCGGCGCGCGCGCATACGGGTGCGTCGTATAGCTGATCGCCGGCAGATAGGTTTGGAACAGCTTGCCGTACGGCCGCGCCTCGCCCTGGCGCAGCTCCTCCTCGACGACGTTGCGCTCCGACGCGAGGTCGGCCGCGCCGACGACGAGCGAGCCCATGCGCTCGGCCTCGGCCCAGAGCAGCCGCTCGAGATGGTTCGCCGGCACGACCTCGTAATAATTGGTGTAGTCGTCGTCGGTCGAGGCGTTGTTGAAGCCGCCGACGTCCTCGGTCAGCCGCTCGAACTGCTCGGGGACGAGGTTGCGCGTCGACTTGAACATCAGATGCTCGAACATGTGCGCGAAGCCCGAGCGGCCGGCCGGATCGTCCTTGGCGCCGACGTCGTACCAGACCTGGACGGCGACGTTGGCGGTCGACTTGTCGGGGATGGCGAAGACCCGCAGCCCGTTCGCCAGCGTCCGCGGCTGATAGACGATCGGCGCGACCGGCGGCGGCACCGCGGCCCCGGCCGGGGCACCGACCAATGCGGCGACCAGCACGCGCACGAATATCGACGGCATCGAC
The DNA here is from genome assembly GCA_964250105.1 of uncultured Sphingomonadaceae bacterium. Lineage (GTDB taxonomy): Bacteria > Pseudomonadota > Alphaproteobacteria > Sphingomonadales > Sphingomonadaceae > Polymorphobacter_B. The sequence continues at coordinate 5,891 of CAXUEV010000078.1, read as the reverse complement.
ACATCCTCGGATCAACGGCCCGCCCTATAGCCGGAATCGGCGCTGCGGCCATGGGTCACGAACGCACGGCGCTTGCCGCCGGTGTCGCCGATGTCTACCGGGGCGGCACAAGCGGCGGCACGATCGTGCCCAGCCCGTTGGGGAACGCGATGAAATCGATCCTGTTGACGGCGGCGTGCGTCGTCGTGCTGCCGGCCGCCGCGCAAGGCGCCGCACCCGCGGCCGACCGCGCCGAGATCATCGTCACCGCGACGCGGCGCGCCGCCGCCCTGTCGGACGTGCCGGTCGCGGTCAGCGCGGTCGGGGCGGAGGCGATGCGCAACTCGGGGGCGACCGACATCCGCGCGCTCAACCAGCTCGTGCCGTCGCTGCTGGTGTCGTCGACCAGCACCGAGGCCAACGGCGCCGCGCGCATCCGCGGCATCGGCACCGTCGGCGACAATCCCGGCCTCGAATCGTCGGTCGCGGTGTTCGTCGACGGCGTCTACCGCAGCCGCACCGGCCTAGGCCTGAACGAGCTCGGCGACATCGAGCGGATCGAGGTGCTGATGGGGCCGCAGGGCACGCTGTTCGGCCGCAACGCCACCGCCGGCCTGATCAACATCGTCACCACCAAGCCGTCGTTCACCACCGGCGGCAATGCCGAGGCGAGCTACGGCAACTATGGCTATTACCGGCTCGGCGGCGGGCTGACCGGCGCGCTGCTCCCGGGCGTGCTGGCGGCGCGGATCGACGGCGTCTACGTCAAGCGCGACGGCTTCCTCAAGGACATCACCGGCAACGACGGCCGCGATAACGACCGCGACCGCTACCTTGTCCGCGGCCAGCTGCTGTTCACCCCGACCCCCGACGTCTCGCTCCGCGTCATCGGCGACTATACGCGCCGGGACGAGAAATGCTGCGCCGCGGTCTATATCTCGACGCGCGAGACGTTCGATCCGACGCCGAACCCGACAGCGGGCGTCAACGCCGACCACGCCGTCGCCGTCGGCGCGGCGACGCGCATCGTCGACATCTTGCACAGCCTCGGCGGCGTCGTGCCGGACGATCCCTACCGCCGCCGGACGACGGTGACGCCGGGCCGGACCTACGCCAACACCACCACCGACTGGGGCGGGTCGGGTCAGCTCGACTGGGACCTGGGCGCAGCCAGGCTGACCGCGATCACCGCCTATCGCCGCTACAAGATCGGCACCGTCGGCGACGTCGACTATAGCAACGTCGACATCTCGTATCGCCCGAGCGACGGCAACGCCTATCGCCGCTTCAAGACCTTCACCCAGGAGGTCCGCCTCCTGGGGACGCTGTTCGGCGACCGCCTCGACTGGCTGGTCGGCGGCTTCTACACGCGGGAGAAGGTCCAGATCGTCGACAACGTCCGCTTCGGCACCCAGTACGGCGCGTTCGCCTCGTGCCGCGTCGTCGCCGGCGTCAGCCCGGCGGCGGGCTTGCGCGATCCGGCGGCGCCGGGCTGCCTCAGCCCGGCCGGGCGCGACACCCTCGCATCCGTCTTCGGCGCCAACGCCCCGCTGCTGCTCGCCGGGCTCGACCGCCTCGGCACGCTCAACGATCTCGGCAGCAACCGCGACGTGTTCAACCAGGACAGCGAGAATTACGCGTTCTTCACCCACGACATCGTCAAGCTGACCGACCGGCTGAGCGTCACCGCCGGCCTGCGCTGGACGCACGAGAGGAAGGACTTCGACGCCAGCTTCGACAATGACAACGTCGTCTGCCCGGTGCAGCAGGCGGCGCTCGGCCCGCTGCTCGCCAATCCCGGCCTCGCCGCCGTCGCCGGCGGCATCGTCGCGCTGAGCTGCGTCGGCAATTCGAGTTCGGACCTCAACGCGCTCGACCTGCGCAGCGGCCTCCGTGAAAGCGAGTTCACCGGCACCGCAGTCGTCGCGTGGCAGCCGGTCGACGCCGTGCTCGCCTATGTCTCCTATGCCAGGGGCTACAAGGCGGGGGGCTTCAACCTCGACCGGACGCCGCTCGGCGGACCGGCCGGCGTGTTCTCGCCGCGGAGCGACGCCGACGCCGCCGGCCTGCGCTTCGCCGCCGAGAAGGTCGATTCGTACGAGGCCGGGCTCAAGCTCGACGTGCCGGGCTTCACCCTCAACCTCGCCGCCTTCCGCGAAGCGTTCCGCAGCTTCCAGCTGAACACGTTCAACGGCTCGGTGTTCATCGTCCAGAACGTCAACTCGTGCGGCACCGATCTCGCCGGCGGCGACACCGACAGCAGCCGTGCCACCGGCGCGTGCACCGGCAGGATCAAGCCCGGCGTCGTCGCGCAGGGCGTCGAGGCGGAGGCGGCGGTCCATCCGGCGCCCGACCTCGCGGTCGCCATCGGCTACACCTATGCCGACGCGCGCTACCGCCGCAACCTCGTCGGCAGCGGCGGCGGCGTCCCGCTCGATCCGCAGCTGTTCCTGCTGCCCGGCAGCCAGTTGTCGAACGCGCCGAAGAACGTCGTCACCGCGTCGCTCGGCTTCACCCCCGATCTCCGCCACGGGCTCAGCGCGCTGTTCTACGTCGATGCGCGCCTGACGTCGGCGTACAACACCGGGTCCGACCTGTTCCCCGAAAAGGCGCAGGAGGGGTTCACCACGGTCAACGCCCGCATCGGCCTGCGCGGCCGCGACCGCCGCTGGAGCCTCGAACTCTGGGGGCAGAACATCTTCGACAAGAACTACCAGCAGGTCGCGTTCAACACGTCGTACCAGGGCGCGGGCTCGGCGGCGCAGGTGGCGGCGTTCGGCGGCCTCGGCACGCAGCTGTTCTCGACCTTCCCCGCCGAGCCGCGGACGTACGGCGCGACGGTGCGCAGCCGGTTCTGACGCGCGGCTACCCGCGGTTGCGGGCGAGCCACGCGTCGATCACCGGCAGCCGATCGGTTCGCACCTTGATCCGATAGGCGACGTTGGCGGCGGCGGTGTCGGCATCGCGCCGGGCGTCGGGCGCGAGATACTTCGTCGAGAACGCCCCGATCTTGGCGATCATCGCCGGATCGGCCGAACCGCTGGCGAGCCCGGGAAAGAAGCGGCTGCGCGAGGTCGCGTCGACCCGCGCCTCGACCGCCGCCATGTTCGCCAGCGCGAAGTCGAACGCCATGTCGGGGAAGCGCGCGGCGACGCCGCGGATCATGCCGGCGCTCGTCGTCGCTCCGGGCTCGTCGGTGATCGCGAGGTCGAGCGCGCGCTGCGCCAGCGCCGGGTTGGCGCTCCGCGCGAGCTGGTCGTACAGCTGCGTCCGCACCAGCGGCGTCTTCTCGGCCTGCGCCGACCGGCGCATCGCGTCCCATGTCGCCGCGTCGGCGTTGACCGCGACGACGCCGAGCACCGCCTTGCGGATCGGTCCCGGCAGGTCGCCCGCGGCGTAGCGGTGGCGCGCCTCGGCGACGACCGCCGGATCGCCGAGATCGCCGAGCGTCCGGATCAGCGTGTTGCGCAGGATCGCGACCGGCGCCGCCTCGCCCGCCGGGCCGGTCCAGCCGATTTTGGCGAGCAGCGGCGCGAGCCGGGCGCGGGCGTAGGTGCGGAACGCCGCCGCGCGCTGGTTGCCGCGGTAGTAAGTGTCGATCGCGGCGAACGTCTTGGCGATCTTGTCGAGGATCTGCGGATCGGCCGATGCCGGCGTCGCGCGTGCCAGCTCGAGGAAGTCCGACGCCGGCTGCAGCCCGGCGAGGCCGAGCGACCAGCTGTCCGACATGATGCCGAGCTGGTCGAGCGCGGCGATCCGCGGGAAGGCGCCGACCACCGCGGTGAACGCCGCCGGCGTGTAGAGCGTGCGGTAATAGCCGGTCTGGCCGGCGTTGACGATGACGGGGCCGCAGCCGGGCACCGTCAGGCTGCCGCTGCCGCCGTCGACGACCGTCCTGACCGGCGCGCCGCCGTCGAGGCCGCGGGCGATCACCGGCACCGGCCAGCGCAGCGGCGTCTTGTCGGGCCGGTCCTTGGTGAACTCGCCCTGGGTCAGCGCCAGCGTCGTCGCGCCGCCCCGACACTCGGGCGCGGCGACGCGGATCAGCGGCACGCCCGGCTGGAGGGTGAAGCTGTGGGCGATCGCGGTGATCGGCTTGGCTGCCGACGCCGCGTCGATCTCGCGCCACAGGTCGCCGGTGACGGTGCTGCCATAGGCGTGCGCGCGGACGTAGCGGCGCACGCCGTCGCGCCAGACGTCGGCGCCGACATAATCCTCGAGCATGGCGATCACCGCCTGGCCCTTCTCGTAGGTGATGTCGTCGAACGCCTGGCTCGCCTGCTCGACGGTGGCGACGTGCTGGACCACCGGGTGCGTCGTCGCCAGCGCGTCGAGGCCCATCGCCGCCTCGCGGACATTGACCGCGTCGAGGACGGTGTTCCACTCGGGGTGGAGCTGCGCCGTCGTCCGGCTCTCCATCCACGAGGCAAAGCCCTCGTTCAGCCACAGATCGTCCCACCACGACATCGTCACCAGATCGCCGAACCACTGGTGCGCCATCTCGTGCGCCGCGGTGCTGAAGGCGCGCTGCTTGTCTTCCTGCGTCGAGATCGTCGGATCGAGTATGATCGAGCTTTCGAAGGTGAAGATCGCGCCCCAGTTCTCCATCGCGCTGAAGAACTGGCTGCGGCCCGGCGCGGCGACGTTGTCGAGCTTGGGCAGCGGGAACGGCACGCCGAAATAATCGTCGAATTCCTTGAGGATCGCGACCGACGAGTCGAGCGCGAACCGGCCCTGCGCCGCCTTGCCGGTCTGGGTGATGATGCCGATCTCGGTCGGACCCGACCTGGCCGTGATCCGCTCGAAGTCGCCGAGGCCGAAGAACAGCAGATAGGTCGACATCTTCGGCGTCGGCGCGAACGAAACCTGCGTCCTGCCGCCACCGACGTCGCGCGTCGCCGCCGCCGGCAGGTTGCTGACCGCCATCTGCCCGGCCGGGACCGTCGCCGTGAGCGTGAAGGTCGCCTTGTACGCCGGCTCGTCCCACGACGGGATCACCCGCCGCGCGTCCGAATTCTCGAACTGGGTATAGAGCGCCCGCCGCTTGCCCGCCGCGGTGTCGTAGTCGAGCGCGAACAGCCCGACCGCCTGCGTGCCGATCTTGCCGCCATAGTCCATCGTCAGCGTGTACGTGCCCGGCGCGAGCGTGCTTGCGAAGGTGAAGGTTGCCGTCTGCGCGGCGGCGTCGACGGCGACGGAGGGCGCCGCGGCGACGCCGCTGAGGCTCACCTTCGTGAAGGCGAGGTCGGTGGCGTTGAGGGTGATCGTCGTCGTCGGCTGCAGCACCTCGATCGTCACCGCGACGCGGCCGGTGAAGGTCAGCGCGGCGGCGTTGGGCGTGATCGCGACGTCGTAATGCACCGGCCGTACCGACCGCGGCAGCTGCGTCGTCGTCGCTGCCGTCGGCACCGCGGCGAGGCTGGGGGCGGAGACGGCGGCGAGGGCGGTCGCGATCAGGAAACGATACATGGCGGCTCCAGCAGGAGGGGACGGGCCGGGCTCAGCCCGGGTGGTAGCGGCGTTCGGTGTTGGCGGTGAGCTGGGCGGGGGTGAACACGACCTCGCGCAAGCTGCCGGCGGCATAGCGTTCGGACTGGTCGGCAAAATGCGGCGACGCCGGGTCGCCGCTCGCGCCGCCGGCGGTCACCGCCCATGCGCGCACCTGCGGCCCGAACTCGACGACCGCGACGAAGCTGTTGCCGGTGTCGCCGTAGCGGCGCTTCGTGCCGGCGCGCGCCTCGGCGCCGAACGAGGCGAGGCTGCCCCAGCGCGCCGAGGTGAAGCCGACGGGGAAGCTCGGCCGCGCGTCGTCGTAGCGTTGCTCGATGTTGGCGGTCAGGCGCTGGAAGCGGTTGATCGCCCCCCACGGCGTCCGCCACGTGCCGAAGTCGCGCGTCAGCCGGTCGACCGCG
>CAXUEV010000077.1:0-7152 GCA_964250105.1 uncultured Sphingomonadaceae bacterium | reverse complement strand
TCGCCCGCGCGCGGCATTACGGCAGCCGCGCGGCCGACGCGCTCGCCGGCTTCCCGGCGAACCCGGCGCGCGCGGCGCTGCTCGAAGCGGTCGAGTTCGCGATCGCGCGGGCGTACTGACGGCGGGTTGCGTCGCGTGCGCATCTTGTCAGCGCGCCGCCAGCGGTAGAGACTAGGCCTGCGAAAACGATCGAGGGTTGCGCCATGCTTGCCGCCGGCCTGTGTCTGATCCTGGGGGATTCGAATGCCGGCGGGGTCGCCCGCCAGGTGCCGCAGTGCGAGGCGGTGACGCGCAAGAACGCGACGTCGACCGCGGTGCTGGCGATGGCGCCAGCCGACCGCGGCTATCAGCGGGTGATCGTCTCGACCGGCGGTCCCGACCGCAAGCGGCATCCGCTGCCCGAGAACCTCGCGTCGATCCGCGCGCGCTATCCGCAGGCCAAGTTCACCTGGCTCGCGCCGCGCCGCGGCTTCAACGCGCTCGCCGTCAGCGACTTCGCCAAGGCGCATAACGACGGGCTGATCAAGCTCGGCGACTTCCCGTCGCGCGATTCGACGCATCCCGACAATTACGCCGCCGTCGCCGCGCAGCTGACCCCGTGATGCGGCATGCGAGCGGAAGGGGCACGCGCGTGCGCGCGGTGAACTGGCGCCGCGGACTGCTGATCGTCCTCCTCGGCGTGCTGGCGGTGTCGGCGGTGTGCGCGGCGATCCCCGACGACGAATATCAGCGGTTCCAGCTGCTCGACAAGTCGAGCCAGCGCGGGATTCGCTGGGTCTACGAACGGATTCACTACGACGACGATCCGATCGACGTCGTCGTCATTGGCTCGTCGCGGACCGGGGCCGGGGTCGACGCCGCCCGGCTCGAGCACGCGCTGGCGCTGTCCGGCCGCGCCGACACGGTCGTCAACTTCTCGCTCCCCGAGGAGGGGCGCGATCTCCACTGGGTCGTCGCCGAGCAGGTGCTCCGCGCCAAGCGCCCGAAGCTGATGATCCTGGGCGTCGTCGAGCAGCCGGCGCGGGAGGGTAACCCCGGCTATAAATATGTCGCGCCCGCGGCCGACGTCGTCGACCCGGCCTATGTCATCAACCGCAACTATCTCGGCAACCTGATCTACCTGCCCTATCGCCAGCTCTACCTGCTGTTCGCGAACGTGTTGCCCGGCGTCGCCGGGCTCGAGCGCGACTTCGACCCGATGCGTTACGCCAACAGCAGCGGCATCGTCTGGCTGACCAAGCACGGGAACATGTCGGAAGCGGCGCTGCGCGCGCGCGACCGGACGTTCGAGCAGCAGGTCAGGCCGCCGCTCCTGCCGCCGCGCTACGCCGACTTCGAGTTCGGCAACGAACGCGCCTATATCCGCCGCATCGCCGGGCTGGCGAAGGCGAGCGGGACCAGGCTCGTGTTCCTCTACATGCCGCATTACGACGGGCCGCCCGGGGTCGTCGAGGACGACTTCTACCGGGCGCACGGCCGGCTGCTCAACCCCGGCTTCGTCGCGCATGACAGCAAGCTCTATTATAATCTGGCGCACCTCAACGAACGCGGCGCCGCGGTCCTGACCGACTGGCTGGTGCCGCAGGTCGCGGCCCTGCTCTAGCACCGACCGGCGATACCAAGCCCGATCGCCAACGGCGGCTATTGACACGATATACCGTAACACTTAGCGGCGTGCCCTGGGTTATGGGAGCGGGTGCGATGCGGGTGGGAATGCTGGGCGCGGGCGTGTCGGTGCTGCTGGCCGGGGCGGCGGCGGCGGACGAGGTCGATCCGGCGGCGGACGCGCATCCGGCGACCGCAGCCGACATCGTCGTTACCGCGCCGTTCGACCGTGACCGCGCCAGCATGTTGTCGGGCGTCACCGTGCTGCAGGGCGTCGAGCTGACCCGGCAGATCCGCAGCACGATCGGCGAGACGCTGTCGCGCCAGCCCGGCGTCAGCTCGACCTCGTTCGGGCCGAACGCGTCGCGCCCGATCCTGCGCGGCTTCCAGGGAGAGCGCATCCGCGTGCTGACCGACGGCATCGGCAGCTTCGACGTGTCGAACACCAGCGTCGACCACGCGGTGGTGGTCAACCCGCAACTCGCCGAACGGATCGAGGTGCTGCGCGGGCCGGCGTCGCTGCTCTACGGGTCGAGCGCGGTCGGCGGGGTCGTCAACGTCGTCGACACGCGCATCCCGCGCAGCGTGCCCGACGAGCCGGTCCATCTCGACCTGCTCGGCGGCTATGCGTCGGCCGCCGACGAGCGCAACGCGGGCGTCGTCGTCGACGTGCCGGTCGCCGGCCAGCTCGTCGTCCACCTCGACGGCAGCTACGACAAGTCGGGCGATCTCGACATCGGCGGCCATGTCCTGTCGCCGGCGGCGCGGGCGCAGGCGCTGGCGAGCGACGATTCGGCGATCCGCGACCTCGCCGCGCTCCGCGGCAAGCTGCCGAACTCGGCGGCGCGGACGTACCAGTTCGCCGGCGGCGTCGCGCTGATCGAGGACGGCGGCGACCTCGGCTTCGCCGTCAGCCACTACGACAGCCTGTACGGCGTGCCGGCGCGCTACGACCTGACCAGCGGCGACTTCGAGAACGTCCGCCTCGACGTCGAGCAGACGCGGGTCGACACGCGCGGCGGGGTCGATATCGACAACGGGCTGTTCGAGCGGCTCAACGTCCGCGCCGGCTACGCCGACTATCGCCACAGCGAGATCGACGAGGACGGCGCGATCGGCACGACCTTCCTCAACCGCAGCTTCGAGGGGCGGGTCGAGCTGGCGCAGGCGAAGCGCGGCGCGTGGAAGGGCGCGTCGGGCATCCAGTATTTCGAACGCAATTTTAACGTCATCGGCGACGAGGCGTTCGTGCCGAAGAACCTGAGCGGCCAGTTCGGCGTGTTCACCCTGCAGGCGTTCGACTTCGGCGCGTTCAAGGCGGAAGGGGCGGCGCGCTACGAGCATAGCCACCTCCAGACCGTCCTCGCCGAGTTCCGCGGAGCGGCCAACGCGTACGACCGGAGCTTCGACGCCTATTCGGGCTCGCTCGGCGCCAGCTACGGCCTCGGCGGCGCGTGGCGGGTCGGGGTCAACCTGTCGCATACCGAGCGTGCGCCGTCGGCGGAGGAAGTCCTCGCCGACGGTCCGCATGCCGGCACCCAGGCGTTCGAGATCGGCGACCGCGGCTTCAGGAAGGAGACCAACAACGGCGCCGAGCTCGTGCTGCGCGGCAAGGGCGAGCGCTACAGCTTCGAGGCGTCGGTCTTCTACAACCGGTTCAGGAACTATATCTACGAGGACCAGACCGGCGCGATCGAGGACGACCTGCCGGTCTTCCAGTTCCGCAGCGGCAAGGCGCGCTACTACGGCGCCGAGGCGCAGGGCAGCTTCACAGTGGCGAGGTTCGGCGACTATAGCCTCGCGGTCGACACGCTTGCCGATTATGTTAACGCCAGGCTGCTCGACGGTCTGGGGCGCGTGCCGCGGATCCCGCCGTTCCGCGTGCTCGGCGGCGCGACGCTGTCGGGCACGCTCGGCGAGCTGCGCATCGAGGCCGAGCATGCCGAGAGCCAGAAGAAGGTCGCGGCCAACGAGACGCCGACCGACGGCTATACGCTGGTCAATGCCAGCGTCACGGTGAAGCCGTTCGCCGGCCAGCCGAACGTCAGCGTCGTGCTCCAGGCGAACAACCTGTTCGACGTCGACGCGCGCCGCCACGCGTCGTTCCTCAAGGACTTCGCGCCGCTGCCCGGACGCGACGTGCGGCTGTCGGTGAGGCTCGTCTACTGATCGCGTCAGTGGCGGAAGACGACGGTGCGCGCGCCGTTGAGCAGGACGCGATCCTCGAGATGGTAGCGGACGGCTTTCGCCAGCACCCGCCTCTCGATGTCGCGGCCCTTGCGGACGAGGTCGTCGGGCGTGTCGGCGTGGCTGATCGCCTCGACGTCCTGGGCGATGATCGGCCCCTCGTCGAGATCGGCGGTGACGTAGTGCGCGGTCGCGCCGATCATCTTGACGCCGCGTGCGTGCGCCTGATGATAGGGCTTCGCGCCTTTGAAGCCGGGCAGGAAGCTGTGATGGATGTTGATGCACCGCCCCGACAGAAAGGTCGCCAGGTCGTCGGATAGGATCTGCATGTAGCGGGCGAGGACGACGAGATCGGCGCCGGTGTCGGCGACGATGCGCTTGATCCCGGCTTCCTGCTGCGCCCTGGTCGCGGGGGCGACGGGCAGATGATGATAGGGCGTGTCGCCGATCATCGTCGTCGGCAGCGCCGCCGGCGGGTGGTTCGAGACGATGCCCACGACGTCCATCGCCAGCTCGCCGATCCGCTGCCGGTACAGCAGGTCGCCGAGACAATGATCGAGCCGGGAGACGAGCAGCAGGACGCGCTGGCGTGCGCTCGCCGCGCGCATCTTCCAGACCATGGCATGCGGCGCGGCGACGCGCCCGAACGCGTCGCGCAGCTGGTCGAGCGCGACCGCGGGATCGGTCAGGACGAAGACGACGCGCATGAAGAAGCGCTGCGTCTCGAGGTCGTCGAACTGCTGCGCGTCGAGGATGTTGCCGCCGTTGGCGGCGAGGAAGCCCGCCACCGCCGCGACCAACCCGGGGCGGTCGGCGCACGATAGGGTGAGAGTGCAGATTTCGGTCACGCCGGCGTCCTCCATCCTCGACACAAGTCGCGGGGCGTGTATTCGGCTATGCGAAGTCCATCTGCAACCGGGCACAGCCCCTCGTCGCGGGCGATCCATGACGCGCTTCTCGATCCTCGGTCTCGCGAGACACGCGCTGTCGGGCCACCGCGGCTGGTCGCCGACGTGGCGCGACGCCGCCCCGCGCGACGGCTACGACATCGTCGTCGTCGGCGGCGGCGGGCACGGGCTGGCGACCGCCTTCTACCTCGCCAAGGTCCACGGCATCACCAATGTCGCGGTGATCGAGCGGAGCTGGATCGGCGGCGGCAGCGTCGGCCGCAACACGACGATCATCCGCTCGAACTACGGCCTGCCCGGCAACGAGCCGTTCTACGAATGGTCGATGAAGCTGTGGGAGGGGCTCGAGCAGGAGCTCAACTACAACGCGATGGTCAGCCAGCGCGGGGTGCTCAACCTCTATCATTCGGACGGGCAGCGCGACGCCTTCGCCCGGCGCGGCAACGCGATGCGGCTGCACGGCGTCGATGCCGAGCTGCTCGACCGCGACGCGGTGCGGAAGATGGCACCGTTCCTCAACTTCGACCAGGCGCGCTTCCCGATCGAGGGCGGGCTGTACCAGGGGCGCGGCGGCACGGCGCGGCACGACGCGGTCGCCTGGGGCTATGCCCGCGGCGCGTCGGACCGCGGCGTCGACATCGTCCAGAATTGCGAGGTGACCGGGTTCCTGCGCGACGCCTCCGGCGCGGTCACGGGCGTGGAGACGAGCCGGGGCACGATCCGAGCGGGCAAGGTCGGCATGGCGGTGGCGGGGATGTCGTCGCGCGTCGCGGCGCTCGCCGGGCTGTGGCTGCCGATCGAGAGCCACGTGCTGCAGGCGTTCGTCAGCGAGGGGCTCAAGCCCGTGATACCCGGCGTCATTACCTTCGGCGCGGGGCATTTCTACATCAGCCAATCGGACAAGGGCGGGCTGGTGTTCGGCGGCGACATCGACGGCTACAACAGCTACGCCAGCCGCGGGAACCTGCCGACGGTCGAGGACGTGTGCGAGGGCGGCATGGCGCTGATGCCGATGATCGGACGCGCGCGGCTGCTGCGCGGCTGGGGCGGGATCATGGACATGTCGCTGGACGGATCGCCGATCATCGACCGCACGCCCGTCGACGGCCTCTATCTCAATGCCGGCTGGTGCTACGGCGGGTTCAAGGCGACGCCGGCGTCGGGCTGGTGCTTCGCGCACCTGCTCGCGACCGACACCGCCCACGAGACCGCCGCCGCCTACCGGCTCGACCGCTTCCGCACCGGCCACATGATCGATGAGAAGGGCCAGGGCGCCCAGGCGAACCTGCACTGATGCGCATCCCCTGTCCCTATTGCGGCGAACGCGACGTGCAGGAATTCGTCTATCGCGGCGACGCGTCGGTCGTGCGGCCCGAGGGCGAGGACGGGTTCTACGACTATGTCTACGAACGCGACAATCCCGCCGGGCCGATCCGCGAACATTGGTATCATGCGCAAGGGTGCCGCACCTGGATCGTCGTGACGCGCGATACGCGTAGCCACGCGATCGCGGGCGCCGAACGATGAGCCGACTGGCGCGGGGCGGACTGATCGACCGGGCGCGGCCGCTGTCGTTCAGCTTCGACGGCAGGGCGATGACGGGGTTCGCCGGCGACACGCTGGCGTCGGCGCTGGTGGCGAACGACGTGCGGCTGGTCGCGCGGTCGTTCAAATACCACCGCCCGCGAGGGCTTCTGACGGCGGGCAGCGAGGAGCCCAACGCGCTCGTCACGCTGCGCACCGGCGCGCATGCCGAGCCGAACTGCCGCGCGACGACGGTCGAGCTGTTCGACGGGCTGGCGGCGGTCAGCCAGAACCGCTGGCCGAGCCTCGGCTTCGACCTGCTGTCGATCAACCAGCTCGCCGCGCCGCTGTTCGTCGCGGGCTTCTACTACAAGACTTTCATGTGGCCGGCGAAGGCGTGGGAGAAGGTCTACGAGCCGCTGATCCGCCGCGCGGCGGGCCTGGGCAAGCTATCGCTGCTGCCCGATCCCGACCGTTACGACCGCGAGCACGGCTTCTGCGACCTGCTGGTGATCGGCGGCGGCGCGGCGGGGCTGGCGGCGGCGCTGACGGCGGGACGGGCGGGGTTGCGCGTGATCCTCGCCGATGAGGACGCGATGCCGGGCGGGCGGCTGTTGGCCGAACGGCTGACGGTCGACGACGCGCCCGCCGCCGATTGGGCGCGCGCCACCGCTGCCGAGCTGGCGACGCTGCCCAATGTCCGGCTGCTGGCGCGCACGACGGTGTTCGGCGTCTACGACGGTCGCGAATATGGCGCGGTCGAGCGGGTGACCGATCATCTCGCGCACGCCCCCGCCGGCCAGCCGCGGCAGCGGCTGTGGAAGATCGTCGCGAAGCGCGCGGTGCTCGCCACCGGCGCGATCGAGCGGCCGCTGGTGTTCGGCGGCAACGACCGGCCCGGCGTGATGATGGCGTCGGCGGTCTCGAC